>JAUVCD010000822.1 GCA_030590865.1 Myxococcales bacterium
GTGACGTGGGGCAGTGAACGCATCCGCGGCGAGTTGCTGAAGCTTGGCATCCGCGTGAGCGAACGCACGGTCCAGAAGTACCTGCGCCAAGCGCGTGGACCCCAGCCCAGGGGCCAGAGCTGGTCGACGTTCCTTAAGAACCATTCCAATCAGATTTGGGCCTGCGCCTTCTTGCAGACCTACGACATCTTCTTCAGGCCGATCTTCGCCTTCTTGTGGAACTGGGGTCACGCAAAGTCGTCCACGTCGCCGTGACTCGCTCACCAACCAGCTTGTGGACGACACAGCAGCTGCGGAACGCTACCCCATTCGGTACTGGCCTGCGGTTCATCATTCGCGACAACGACGACAAGTTCGGGGGCGACTTCGATCGCGTCGCCAAGACGTGCGGCATCAGGGTCATGCGCACCCCCGTGCGAGCACCGAAGGCGAATGCGACCTGCGAGCGTTATCTCGGCAGCGTGCGCCGAGAATGTCTGGACCACGTGATTATCCTCGGGGAGAAGCACGCGCTCCGCGTTCTCAGAGAACACGTCGCCCATTTCAACACCGGGAGGCCTCACCAAGGAATCGGTCAGCGCGTGCCGACCGAACCTGTTGCGTCAACCACTCCATACCCAACCGGACAAGTGGTCGCTCTTCCGGTGCTCGGCGGCCTTCATCATGAGTACCGATGGGCAGCGTGACCGATGGACGGGCGAAGTAGCCGCAACAGGCATGGAGTGCCGCAGCACGGGTGGCGGCGTGGACAACCGGAAGATCTGCTTTCCGAGCTAGCCGGCACCTCGTCGCCGACCTTGGCAGACAGCCATTGCTTGCGTGAACCGAGTTTCCAGGAGGGACAACCGAAGGAGGGACTCGTGGCCGAGGGCGCAGCACGAGCCCCGCGCAGACGCGCAGCGCCGAGCACACCCTCAAGCCCGTAAGGACAACGGATCTCACTCAGATGGCGGAGCAGCCGGTGGACGCTGGCCGGCTTGGTGGCCAGCGTCATGCGCGGCGGGCACTCACCGTGTCGCTGTCATGGCTTTGCTTGCTCGGATTCGCTGTTCAGAACCCAACCAGCCCCTCGCATGTTGACGTAGACCGCCTTCTTGCCGCAGCCAGTTACTCCAACCTGGCCGCGGGCGTGGAGGTTCCAGTCCGTGGCTTCTTCGTTGAGCGGGGTGACTGTGAGTTTGTCCTCGGGGCAGCCAAGGTCGAATGCGGCGCGCGGGAGGTCCTCGGCGCGGAACTGTTCGAGCTGGTTCGCTCCACAACCACCAAGCGACAGCACGAGGAGTACGAACAATGAACGTCGTGTGTCTTCCATTGACTTGGTACCGAAGGAGGGACTCGAACCCTCAAGCCCGTAAGGACAACTGATTTTGAATCGGTTGCGTTGGTCGTGAGCGGGGCCGAATGAGGCCGTTTCGGGGGGTTGGAGGGGGCAGATGAGGCCCATTAGGGGCTGTTCACGATCGGTTCCGACGATATTCCGACTTTATTTGCATCGTGGCCGGCCGGTTGGCGGAGGAGATCAACACCGCGGGCTGACGGGAACTCGTCTGTCAATCTTCATGTCGAGCTGACAATCAGCTCGGCTCGTGTGAATTCCGAGCCAAGCCGATCACCGATTCCGAGCCATGCCGATCACCCGTACCGATGATGCCGATCACCGATTCCGGGGGGTCCAAGACGAAACCCAGGCTTCGAGGCCAACGTCGTGGCCATCATCGTCCAGGTTCTCGGCGAGGGCCTTGGCAAGCTCCTCGTCGCTGATCCTGCCCACCCGCAAAGCGTACCACGCTGGGCCGCTTGGAGCCTGGTCTGGTCGTGGCCTGACCTCAGCGATTTCGCCCTGGTCCGAGTTTTTGGGACCCACAGGCCTCCACGCGGACCTTCACCGGAGCCGAGTGTACGCTCATGACCTGCGCTCGACCTGCATCAGCCACGTCGACTCCGGTAGTCAATCCGGCTAGACGACGCTCATGCATCGACTATCTGCAATCCTGATCCCACTCGTTCTCGTGGCCGCTTCCTGCGACGCAAAGAAACCAAGCACCGACGCTCCCGCCTCATCAGGCACGGCCAAGGCGACGGCGGCAGCGACCAAGCCGACCGCCGCCGCTGCGAGCGAAGGCGGAAAGATGACCATCAACTCGAGCTTCCTCAAGATGGAGAACGTCGAGCTGAAGGTCGGGACGGCCTTCGCTGAGGTGAAGGCCGACAGCATCCGAATCACCCTCGTGAGCGAGAACGTCGGCAAGATCGACTGCGGCCACCTTTGGGGCGGCGGCGAGACTATCAAGAAGGGCCAGCTTGCTATCCGCCTCAAGACCAAGGGGATGGGCTACAGCGTCCCGTTCGACGGCAAGGCAGGCAAGTACGAAGGCATTGGCTACACTTATTACTGGCACAACGAGGGCGACAAGGGCACCAACACGGGCTACGGCCCCAAGGAGGGCGCCAAGACGGTGCTCGAGGTGTCCGCCATCGACGACAAGACCGTCACCGGCAGCTTCGCCATCAAGGACGAAGCCAAAGGCACTTTCACCGCCAAGGTGTGTCCCTAGCGGGAGCCAGGCGTGGCCAGCAGCCCGTGCTCGATGGGAGGGGCAATAGGTCATCAACGCGCGTCCGCAGGTCACGGAATATAGGCCGTACAAGCGCCCGATTTCGTCTCGACAAGAATTACCAGAATCGCGATTTAAGCGAAAATGGGGGGGCGGCGCCGAGTGACAGAGCGTTCGGCCTTCGGGTCGGCCGTGTTTCGGCACACCGCGGGGGTCATGGCTGGAGCACAGGCATTGGGTTACAGTAGGGAAAGACAACGTTTTTCCACGTCGCTGCGGGGAAGCTCCGACCATGACCATGAAGTTTCGCGTGCTGGTTCAGGCTGACGAAGATGGCGTGTTCGTTGCCGAGTGTCCCTCGTTGCCGGGATGCGTGTCCCAAGGGGCCACTCGTACCGAAGCCCTCGCCAACATCCAAGACGCCATCGTCGGCTATCTCGAAAGCCTCAAGACCCACGGCGATCCGATCCCGCCAGCGATCTACGAAGAGACCGTGGAGATCGCTATTTGACCAAGCTCCCCGTCATCTCCGGGCGCGACGTAGCCAAGGCGTTCACCAAGCTCGGCTACCGGTTGGATCGGCAAGTTGGAAGCCACATGATCCTCCGCAGCGAGGCTCCGCCGTTCCGCCGCCTGACTATTCCTGACCATCGGACAATCGCGAAAGGGACCCTGCGATCCCTCATCCGTGAGGCCGGGCTCACCGTGGACGAGTTCGTCGCGCTCTGCTGAAGCCCTGCCTCAGGCCGCTGCTCGAAGCCATTCCCCGAGCGGGCTGCCATAGGTGGCGTTGGCGAAAGCCCGGACGACTGAACCGCCTGGGAGTCGTTTGAGAGAGGCAGGTGGCGTCTGAATTTCACTGGTCGGAAGGTCGCCTCGACCCCCGACTGCTTCAACAATCCCGCATAGTACCGAAGGAGGGACTCGAACCCTCATTCCCGTCGGGGCCGGCCGGTTGGCGGAGGAGATCAACACCGCGGGCTGACGGGAACTCGTCTGTCAATCTTCATGTCGAGCTGACAATCAGCTCG
>JAUVCD010000189.1 GCA_030590865.1 Myxococcales bacterium
CGGCGACTGGTCGCGGTGACCGGATTGCTTGTCCACCAAACCGAGCAAGTCGGCGTGCCAACTTGTTGCGTCGCGTCCTTGTTGGTCGAGGGCAGTCAGCAACGATCCGTGCACCCAGCCGACTCTCCGGCTCCGGGCCTTTTCGATGACCGCAGCGAGCGCTTCGCAGGCCACCTCGCCCGCGGACCCGCCAATCCAGAGTGTGGTGGTGTGGGTCTTGAGGCCCACGCCCTGCTGCCTTGCGAGAGACCAGCTCGCCCAAAACGCGCCAACGTCAGTGATTCCTTGGGGGAGCACTTCTTCGACCTCCGCTGGCCCTTCTATCCGCACCCTTACGCTCTGTAGCTGCTCGAACGGTACGAAGCGACGACGCATGAGCGGTCGCCTGAGATCGACACCATCGACGCCGACCGTCACCCTCTCGCCGTAGACCGCGCGCAACATGAAACGGACGAGGAGGGCACAGCCAAGGCCGATGAGCATGGCGAGCATGGCAATCGCCGGCAACATGACCCATTGTCGGGGCCTGGGCGGCCAGAGACCATTGAAGAGACTGTCGGCGCACTGGTACGGAACAAAGACGACAAGAACCAGAGCGAGCGATCCGAACAGCATGACGCCAAAGATGTAGACCACGCGCATCCAACCGGTGCGGTTGCTCAGCCGCATGGTCACCGCATTGGCGTCGAGCTGCGCGTCCTGGAGCGCAGAGCGGGCCCTTGCGGCAGCCTCAGCTCCGAGCTGCACTCCGATTTCGCTGCCGGTGCGGGTCCGCATCATGAGCCACTCGTCGGCACCGGCCTGCTCGAACCAAATGCCCTGAAGGCGGTCATAGGCTAGGTGCACCTTGTTGAAGCCAAAGCACAGCTCGACGTGCTCGTCCCCGAAGCTCAGCGAGCCTGCCTTGCCGCGTCGTCGGCCGGGCAGCGGTACCGCAAGCCATGGCCAAAGCACCGAGAACAGAATGCCGACCACGCCGCCGCCAATAGCCCAGCCGGACCAATCCGGCGCCATCCACGACCGATCACGCATGAACTGTGCGATGCCGGCGACGGCCAGGATGAGGGAGCCGGCAAAGACGAACGCCGCAACCCACTTGTGCATTGCAGGCCGGTAGATGGTGATGGCGTCGCTCTCGATGGTCATCGTTCACTTTTCGTACGTTGAACGTGTCCTTTCGGCAAGGGTGCACAGTGGCGGGCTTATGTTTCGAGAGCTCGGCGGCGGGCGAGCCAATCCCAGCCAACCTAGCGTCCGCCGCGGAGGAAGGACCGCTCCCAAAGGCCCAAGGTCCGCACCCGGATCGCGCTTGCTCCCTCAGAGCGACGTGCCCGCCGGCTGGAGCTCGCATAGGATGGACCTCGTCAGGCTACACGTTGCGTCGCGGAACACGTCGTTTGATTGGCCCAGCCAACCTGCCAAGCTGAGGAACGGCGCTGATGGACCGTTCAACGCCAGGCTTTTAAGGCGAAAGTTGTTGCCGGCGGCGATCTTGACGAGCGTCATTTCTGGCGGATCGGCAAAGTAGCCAGCACAGTTTGTGTGGGCTCCCATGATGGTGTCAACGTCACAGCACCCAATGGCAGAGACGCGCGCCCCAACCACATCGCCGCTTCGCCACGCCACTGTGGCGCGCGTCCTGTGACGACGTCGCTCTGCTACTCGATGCCATGGCGCGGCCGGAGGCCGCCGCCATCATGGCAATCTATACTCCCAGTGGTGGTGGGTGTGCTCCAGACCAAGATTCCGACCGAGCTGATCCTCAAGGCCAAGAAGCTGCACCTCGAGGGCGAGCAAGAGGTCTTGCTGCGGTCGGGCAGGGGCGCCATGCGCATCCGCCAGGACGGGGACGTGGAGATTGTGGGTAGCCGCATTGCGGCCATGTCCCCCGGGCTGTTCCGCCTGGTGGGTCGGGTGCTGCGGCTCAACTGACCGGGCCTCGCCGACCGGGCCCCTTCGGGGGTAGGGCGGTTGTTGCCAGCGAGCCGTTGTGCGACAGGCTAGCCATGGGCGACGAGGTGGAACGCGAGGGTGAGGGCGCCGAGGCAAACTCGGCACCCAAAGGGGAGGACGAGCGGCGGGGCGGCCTTCACTGCCTGTCGGGTGGCGCTCTGCCCGACGAGCTTCGGAAGGAAGCGAGCCGCATCGACAGGCTGCCGGACCGGGTCTCGGCCGAGCTCGGCCCCATCGTGAAGTCCTGTGTGCTCCAGCCCATGACCCCCGAGGTGGGCGACCAGCTGAGCCGCTTCTGCGTGCAGCACGAGGTGGCCGAAGCGGATCTGGGCGGAGTGCTCAAGGTCTGCGGGTGGCTGTTGCGGGAAGCCAGCGCGCTGGACCTGACGACCGAGCAGCTCGGGCAGGACGTGGCGACCATCTTTGGCGACAAGGCCGAGGTGGCCAACGTCCTCCAGGGGGAGTACGGCCCGTTCAAGCGCTCGGTACGGGAACAGTTGCTCAACGAGGCGCTGACCAACCATGGCAACGTCCTGGTCGACGTCGACTGGCGGGTGGATCGGGTGGTTACCGAACGGAGCGCGGCCAAGATCAATTCGGCGGTGGCTCTGGTCACCCTGGCCTACCAGCACGCCGACGGCACCGGCCGGCTCACCCTGCAGATCACGCCGGACCGACTGGCACGACTCGCCCAGGTGTTTGGTGCGCTCGCCCAGAAGACGGTCTTGGCCGGTGAAGACCGAGGGGGAGCCAAGCCATGACCGAAGGCGCTCCCAAGAAAGAACCCTTGGCCCTCGACTGTCTGGGAGGAACCGAGCCCCCGGCCGAGCTGATTCTCGGCGTGAAGGACCTGCTGAGCCTGCCCAAGGCGGTCAAGCAGGCCTTTTGGGACGCCCTCGGACCGGTGTTGCAGTACCCCCTCCCCAAAGACCTCGACGCCCGCCTCGACGTCTTCCGCCGTCAGCACGAGGTGTCTGCCGGACATTTCGCCCGGGCCCTCACAGCCTGCCGCAACCTCCTGGTCGGTGCGGGGCGGCATGACGTGGAACGGGAGGCCTTCGCGGCCGACCTCGGGCGCCTGCCCGGTCCAGAGGGAGAGCTCGCCGAGATCCTGATGCCCGGCTTCGACCAGGCCATCCAGGGGATCAAACAGGAGATCCTCTACGGGACCCTGGTCGATCACGGCAAGCTGCTGGTCGGCGTGGATTGGCGCATCGACTCGATCATCCACTCCAACCGTGGCCGCCAGTTGAGCTCGCCGGTGACCCAGGTCACCTTGCGCTACGTGGAAGGCAAGCAAGAGCGGCGTATCACCGTACAGGCCCTGCCTGATGTGTTGCAGCAGCTGCAGGCGATGTGTCAGCAGGTTTTGGGCTAGCCCAACAGCGCGAGGGCTGTGTCGAGCTGGCGGTCACCGATCCCGTCGCCTGGGCCGACGGTCACGTCGGGCTTGATGCCCCGGCCTTCGACCTCCCGACCGTCCGGCAGACGGCAGCAGGCGACGCTCGCGTAGAGCACGCCCTTGCCGGTGATGTCGGGCACGACCTTTTGTAGCCGTCCCTTGCCAAAGGTGGGCTCCCCCACCAGCTGGGCACGGCCGTGGTGCTGGAGGCAGCCGGCGAAGAGCTCGGCCGCCGAGGCGGTATCGCCGTCGACCAGAACGACCAGGCCGACCTCGTAGGGATCGGCCTGACGCGCTCGCATGACCCGCTCGGTTCCCTCGTCGTCGACCTGTCGTACCAGGATCGTGTCCCGGGGCAGGAAGTCGTCGGCCAACCGCAGCATCGCCGCCAGATCGCCACCGGGGTTGCCCCGCAGGTCGACGATCAGCGTTCCCGAGGAGCTGCGCCCAAGCTTGCGGACGGCCCGGAAGACCAGGGTCGGCACGGAGGCATTGAAGATGGTGATGCGCAGGTAGGCCACCTCATCGGTGAGCCGGCGGGTGCTGACCGCGGGGGCGTCCATGGCCGCGCCCAGCCGGGTCAGGTCTTCGCGGTCCAGCTTGCCGGTGTAGGGATCGGCGTCGGCCTCCGCGCTGGCGGCGCAGAGCGCGGCTCGGAAGGTGTAGAAGACGGTGACCGCGCTCGGCACGGTCACGGCAGCGACCGGGGCGTTCATGCTGTTGCCGCTGGTGGGGCAGGCAAGGTTGATGCCGGGCTGGGACTCGATGAAGACGCAGGGATTGCCCATGGTGTAGGCCGCCTGCTTCATGAACGACGAGTGAGCCACGCCGGCCTCGTCGCCCATGGTCATGGGGATCTTGGACGACATGTTGAGCGCGTTCATCGAACAGATCCGCACGCAGTTCGAAAACGGCGACGCCTGTGCGTTGTTCGCCATGTTCGGGTAGGGGATGGGGACCGTGCCGGTCGGCGAGGGCGTGTTGCAGACGTCGGGGAACCCCATGTTCATCCCGGCACCGGTGTTGGAAGCGAGGAGCATGGCGATTACCCGAGGTTGATCGATTTGCCGTTGATGGTGACTTCGTCCCGCGTCAGCAGCGTCGACCGTTTGGCCTGGGTGTAGGCGGTGCCTTCCACCATGGTGTGGGTCGCGCCCGCCCGCAGGTTGAGCGTCTCGGTCACCGTCTGGTAGAGCGTGCCGAGGCGCTCGGTCAGCTTGCCGGCGAGCATGCGGATACGCTTGGCCTGCAGGTTTACCTCCGGAGCGTCGAGCTCCACCCCCTTGGCTGCGGCGACTCGTACCCTGCCTGTCGTGGAGCGCAGCTCGACGTCGCCAGGAAAGGTCAGCCTGGCGGTGCCGCTGCCCTGTAGGACGCCAATCACGAAGGTGCCCTGGTCGTTGCCGATGACCAGTACCTCGTCGTCGATCTGGGGCTCGTAACAGAACGCCAGGGCGAGCCGCGCCCAGGCGCACTCCTCGCCGGGGCGCTGTACCAAGACCTGATGGGGCTGCACCTGACGGACCCGGGCAGGGCCGAGATAGGGTTGCTCGGCTTCACTCGTTGGCTGAATGAGGGCGACGTTCGACATGGTGTCTCTCCTTCGGTGGGCGCGGGCGGGAGTCAGCTCTCGGGTCGGGGCGGGGGTTGCCAGGCTTCGGCCTCGAGCAGCTCGAGGTTGGTGCGCTGGGCGAGCTTCAGCTTGGCGCCGTCCCAGCGGGCGCCCTTGTCCTTCAGGTTGTGCAGATTGGCCGTGAAGAGGTTGACCGACGACAGATCGGCGTCGCTGACGTCGGCGTGGGACAGGTCGGAAAAGTCCATCCGCGACCCGTTGAAGAGCGTCCCCACGGCCTTCATCTTGATCATCACGTTGTTCCGGAGATCGCAGTCCTTCACGTCGGCCATGTGGAGATCGGCCTCACTAAAGGTGGCGTAGCGCAGCTGGGCCCCCTGGAGCTTGGCGCTCTGCAGGTTGGCCTCTCCGAAGAAGGCACCCTCGGCCGAGGCTCCCCGCAGATCGGCCAGCTCGAGCTGGGCCTTCAGGAAGGTGCAGTGGGTGAGCGTCGCGCCGCGCAGGTCCGCCTGGGTCAGGATGGCATTGGACATGTCGCTCTCGGTGAAGTCACAGCGGGACAGGTCCATGCCGCTCAGGTTGGTGCCGTCAAAGGTGCAGCGGAGCAAGGTCTTGCCGGCCAGTGGCAGCTTCCGCAGATCCCCGCCGTCGAAGATCACGCCGCGGAAGACGGTTTTTTCGATGATGGCCGACTCCAGCGCCGCGGTGCCCACGTCGGTGGCCCGTAGATAGGCACGGCTGAGATCGGCACCCTCGACCTTGGCGCCCCTGAGGCCCGTCATGAAGAGGGTGGCGCCGGACAGATCGGCTCCGCTCAGGTCGGCGCCGTCCAGATCGGTCTGCTCCAGGTCCTGGTCGGCGAAGCACACTCCGGCCAGGTTGGCCTCCGCCAGCTTGCAGCGGCGCAGGTCGGCGCCCGAGAAATCGGCTCCCCGCAGATCGCAGCCGGATAGATCGGCCATCTCCAGGCGGGCGCCGCTGAGGTTGGCGCCGCGAAGATCGGTCCCGCTCAGTGAGGAGAAGAAAAGATCAGCCCCGCTGAGGTCGAGTGGTTCGATGGGCGTCTCCTCCTCCTCCTCCTCGTCCCCCGCTGAGGCCGCGTCGGGTAGCGGCTCGACGCCCTGGCTCTCGGGCTCGAGTGGCTCGTCGTCCAGCTTGCTGATCTTGTCGAGCAGCCCTTCGAGGCCAGCCGGTGCCCCGGCACTGGAGACCTCGGCGCCGAGATCCATGACCAGCTTCTTGAGATCGTCGGGCATCTGCAACGATTCGTTCGTCGGAACACCTTCCGGGGGGGGCTCATCGTCCAGGTCGCGGTCGGTGAGCAGTGCTCCCTGGAAGAAGGTCTTCGGCATGACCTTGGGCAGCACCGCGCCCCGCAGGTCGGCCTTGGCGAAGATGCAGCTATCGAGCTTGGCGTCGGTGAAGTTGGCGCCCCTCAGATCCGCTCCCGGAAGGGCGGTCATCTCGAGGGTCCCACCCTGGAAGGAGGCGCCGGCGAGCTTGGCGCTAGTGAAGGTCGATTCGGTCACCGTCGCGCTGGTGAGATCCGCCTGGTTCAACGTGGCCGCGTCGAAGTGGACCTCCGACAGCTGCGCGCCGACCAGCTTGGCCCCCGTCAGATCCGACCGTATGAACGCCGTCCCCGTCAGGGTGGCGCCGCTGAGGTCCACTCCGCGCAAGTGACACTCGAGCAGCCTCGCTGACGCCAGCTGGGCTCCGGTGAAGGACACCCCCTCCAGGCCGCAGCTGGTGAAGGTCGTCTCCGTCAGATCTGCCTGGTCGAGCACGGCATCGTCGAGCAGGCAGCTCAGGAAGGCGGCGCCATTGAGCTCGGCTCCCCGCAGGTTAGCGCCCCCGAGCTTCACGCTCATCAGCTGAGCACCGGCCAGCTTGGCCCCCGACAGATCCAGACCCCGTAGATCGAGCTCGTGCAGGTGCTCTTCGGCGAGGGACTCGCCGGCGACAATCGCGCGCTCGACATCTTCCGCTGTCTTGGTCATCCCCGCTCCAAGGTGCTCATGGTCAGGATGGCGTTCGTGAACTTGGTGCCCTTGCCCTGGGCACCGAGGAATTTGGCGTTGTAGAGATTCGAGCCAACAAAGCTCGTATCGGTGAGCCGGGCCTTGCACAGATCGGCATGCAACAGATTGGCCTGCTCGACCACGGCGCGGTCGAGCTTGATGCGGTACATGCGGCACTCCCTCAAGTTGGCGAAGGAGAACGTGGCCTCCGTAGCCGACGACTTGGTGAAATGGGCGTCCGCCAAGCTGGCGTAGCTGAAGTCGGCGCCATCGATCTTGGCGCTGAGCCAGAGACTCCACTCGGCCTGGATCCCCAGGAACTGGGCGCCCTTGGCGTCCGCCTCGGCGAAGGTTGCCCGCTCCAGCGTGGCGTCGTTGAAACAGGCACCGGCGGCCTTGGATTCTGCAAAAACGGTGCGGGTCAGGTCGGCCCGCTCGAAGTTGGCCTCCCTCACGTCAGCACGGCGAAAGTCGGTCCGGGGCAGGGCGCAGCCCTGGAGCTGGGCGCCGGCTAGCTTCGCGCGGGCAAAGGCAAGCCAGCTGCCGGTGGTGTCCCGCAGATCGGCTCCCTCGAAATTCGCCTTCTCGAAGAACCCTTCATTGAGGTTGGCACCGCGCAAGTTGGCTTTCTGGGCCTTCACCGATGCGGCGTTGATTCGGCTCAAGTCGGCGCCCTCGAGGTTCGCGCCCGTCAAGATGGTCTTGTAGAGGATCGCCTTGCGGAGCTTGGCGCCCTTCAAATTGGCGCCCTCGAGGTTGGCCTTGGTGAGGATGGTTGCCTCCAGGTTGGCGCCCGACAGATCCAGGCCCCGGAGATCGCGCCCGGTGAGGTCCTGTTCCGAGAGGTTGCGGCCTGGCCCGGGCAAGTCGGTGGAGATGGGCTCCACCGGCGGCGTGTATTCCGGATCGAGCTTCTTCCACCCGGGATCGTGGGGCGTCCGCTCGAGATGCTCGGCCGTGGTGATGAGCGCCGCACGCATCTCGGCGGGGATGTTGTCGCCCGCCGCCTGTTCCCGCACCTCGGCGGCCTTCTCGAGCATGCCCCGCATCTTGCGCCGCAGCCCCGAGTCGGGCAGCGAGCCGGGCTTGGGGATGTTGGCGGCCGGCGGGTCGTCGAAGTCATCGGCTAGCGGCGCGGTGAAGGCCTCGTTGAACTTGGTCTGTTGCTCCTTGACCGCGTCGGCGGGCGCCGGGACCTCGCCCAGCGGTTCTTCCGCACCTGCGCGAGCCATCTCGAGCTCCTGCTCGGTGGGCGGCTCGATGGTCTCGAGCTGGGTCGTGGTCTGGTCGAACCCGTCGTTGGCCGCAGTGAGCGCCTTGTCGAGCCCCCCCTTGACCGCCTGCTGCATTTCCGGCGCGAAGGGGCCCAGCTTGCGGGCGAGCATGGTGGACATGGCGTTGCCCTGATCGGGAGCGTCCGGATAGGGATCCTCGCCGTCTTCCGCGGCTTCCATCCGTTCGGCCAGCTCGAGTAGCTCGGGCGGGAGATCGGCCTTCAGACCCACCGGGTCGTCGGCGAACTCCTCCATGATGCGCTGGTAGTGAGCGACCTCGGCAGGGGGCTCGGAGAGCTGTTCGGTGGCGAGCAACAAGAACGCGACGTCTTCCAGATCGTCCTCGGTAACGGGATCGACGCCGCGCCAGGTGAGGGTGACCCGGCGCTCGTCGACGGCGAAGAGCACCGTGTCGAGGGACATGGCCACCTCGCGGAATCGGCCCATCACGTCCTGAACGAAGGCCCGGCACCGCAGCCCGGGCAGGGCCGAGTCGACCCGGCTCGCGTCGGGGTGCAGGTTCACCAGGCGGAATGGCTCGTCGCCCTTGAGATAGCCCTTCAGCTGCTGGTCGGCTGGCGCCGCGCTGTGGAAACGCCAGTCGAAATCGACTGCGGTGAAGGGGGCCCGCTCCTTGAGCCAGGCCTTGTCGTATTGGGTGCCCACTTTGTTGCGCCGCTGCTCCCAGTCGGGATGAACCGGGCCGAAGCTCGCCGGCGGTGGCCGATCGAGGGGCGTGCCGATGAGCTTGTCCGGGAGCTCGATGTTGGGCAGGTCCTTGCTCTTGACGCCCTTTCCGACTGGGTTCGGCTCGTGACCTGGCCCGCCCAGGGCGTTCCGATAGGCGATGACCATCTGCTCGAAGGGCTCGGGCTTGCTGACGCCCGTGGCCGTCCAGCGGCGGTCGCCAAAGACGTGGAGCGCCTTGGACCAGTCGCCGAGGGAGACCTCCACCGGGCAGTCGGTGACCGCCCGGCCGTCCGGCGCATAGCAGCTACCGGTGAGCAACACCTCGGCGCTCAGCTTGAAATCGGCGAAGTCGCTGGCGTGGATGCACTCGTTGTCGCGGTCGTCCTCGTAGAAGAGATCGCCCGTCACGGGCTCGCGCTCGAGGGAATCGTCCACCACCGTGAGGGTGCCATCGGCGCCGATCTCGTAGGTGCCGCGGGCCACCACGGTCATTTCCGGCTCGGGCGGGTGCCGGGAGCAAACCTTGGTGCCGAAGGCGTAGGGCGAGAGGTTCTTGGTCAGCATGGCGAACCCGTCCCTCAGCCGCCGGGACCGACGTCGACCTTGGCTGCGGCGATCTTGGCCTGCAGGGCCTTGATCTCCTTCTGGACCGTGGTGTCGGACATGTTGATGGCCGTGTGCTTCTCGTCCACCGTCATGTCCTCCCGGGCGAGGCTGGTGTTCTTCTTCTTGGGCATGTCGGTCTCGTTGTGCTCGCCCCAGACGAATTCTTCCGTGGCGCCGCCCTTGAAGCCTACGGTGAGGCCGTAGGACACCTCGATCTTCGAGGCGAAGACCGACGAGTCGACGATGTTGCCGACCAGCTCCGCGGAGATGCTTTCCTTTGCCAGCTTGAGCTCGATCGCCGAGCCCAACACGAGGTTGGTCGTCAGGGCGCCGAGGTTGTACTTGGTCTCAATCTCCAGGCCGAGCACGGCGCCGGTGGTCAGGACGAAGCCGGTGACCATGGTCTCGGCGATGGACGAAGAGATGGACGATTCGGCCTTGGCGCCGACGGCCTCCCGCTCGTTGATCGCCCCGGCGTGAGTGGTCCCCATGATGGTCCCACTACAGGTCGTGTGCTCGGTGATGGAGTCGGCGTATTTCTTCTCGTCGATGATGGGGACATGACAGTCCGCTGAGCCGGTCCAGCTGTCGATTCGGCTGGCCCAGGTCTTCTCCACGATGTGGGGGTTACTGCGAACCATGCCCAGGTTGTCGTTTGCCCACGGCGGCGTGTGCCGGTTGGCGGCATCGGCACCTGGTAGGTTGTAGTTGACGCCGGCAACCTCGGAGCCTTCGGGGATGGAGTGTCCCTGGGTTCCTGGCTGAGGCAAGGGTATCGGCGACGCGGCGATCAGGGCGGCGGCAGCTTCCGAAACGCCCTGGCCACCCGAGGGATTCTCCGAGCCAACGTAGGCTTCGTCCAGATCTCCCCACTTCTCCTCGCGGAAGTTGCCGGCGTTGCGGGCGTACTCGTAGACGTTCTCGGTGGTGTTGGCGAGCAGCCACACGCCCTTGGAGCCCACGAGCTGGTCGCCGCTCTCCTGGTAGTCGGGGATCCACTGGAGCCAGTAGGAGGCACCGGGCATGGTGCCTGGGGCGTAGTCCTGAATGTGGCTGCCCGTGGCCTCCCAGCCCATGGCCTCGCCCGGAGCGTCCTGGCGACCCATGACGACCATCTTGTAGTTGCCCCGGACGACCTCGACCTTGTCGCCATAGGTCGTCGAGATGCGGTTGCCGTCCGAGTGGTCCCGCCAGCCGCCGCGGGCGTAGAGCTTGGCGCTCTCTGCCTGGCGGTCAGTCATCGACAGACCATGGCCTGGATCGTCATCTTTGGTCGTGGCAGTCTTGCCAGAGGGCAGGTGAGTGACGTCCCCGGGGCGATACCGGACATCATCGACGAAGAAGACATCACGGTTGCCAGCCAGATCGCCATTCTTGGCTGTGACCCGAGCGTCGTGCGCGTCGAGCGCCGTCTGGAAGTCGGGCAGGTTGTCCAAGGATAGGGGGACTCCGTCGGCCTCCGCCTTTGCTTCGGCTGCGTCCATGGCGGTCTTGAGGGCTCCGGCGGTGAAATCTTCGCGCCCGGGGTAGCCGGGAGGACCGGCCGCGTAGAGAGCCTTGAGCAGCTTCTTGGCCGTGGCCGGCTCGCGGCTGAGATCGAAGGCACCCAGCCGCAGGAAGGACTGAAGCCGTCGGGCGGTGGTCTTGGCGTTGCTGGGCTGGTGGGTCTGGCTCGGGAACAGCGAGTCGTCCGTATTGGGGAAGCCGGGCTCCCCGAAGTCGGGCACCTCGAGGAGCAGGTAGGCGTCGTTGCCATAGGCATCCGCACCGCCCAGATCGGCCGAGATGCCGAGCTTGCTCTCGATTTGGCTGCGCTCGTTGGTGCTGAGCTTGTCCTCCACGATCGTGGCGGCCTTGCCGCTCCCGCCTGATCCGCTCTTGGTTCCGTTGCCCATGGTTCGTCCTCCGCAGTCGTCGTGGAAAGGTCAGCCTCGGTCGGCGTCGTCGAACTCGATGACGATGCCCGATCGGGTCTTGATGCGACTCTTGGTCGAGCCAGCGTCGTAGACCGGTGTGGGAGTGATGGGGTTGGGCACGGCGCCCAGAATGATGGGTCGGTCCGGGTTGCCGCCGACGAAGCCGACGGCCACCTCGACCCCCGGCTTGAGGGGGAAGTGGGTGCCGTAGCCCGTGCCGGCGCTGGGTTGCATCAATCGGACCGGGCAGGAGGCCTGGCGCTCGCCCGGGGCGGCCGTGTCGAAGAGGAACTTCACCATGTAGCGGCCGTGACTGTCGAGCTTGGAGAAGCGCTGCAAATCGCCCTGGGAGGACTCGATGACCCCGGTCACCATGCCGTGGATTCGTGGTACCGGCGTGGCCCTCGGCGGGCGGTAGGTGCGGTCCGCCGGGATGGCGGTGAAGCGGTTCCGGTAGCCGTGCTCGTCGCCGGCGCCAAAGCCCGCCACGGGCTGGGCGGCGTCATGCTCCACACTCGTGAGCACGAGGGTGCCGCTGTGCTTCGGATGACCCTCGAGCTGGAAGGTGTGGCCCGGTGCGAAGCGCGGGTCGTCGCTCGTGCCGCTGAACACCTGGAGGCGCGACAGGGCCTCCTCGGCCCGGACCTTGGCCAGGTGCTGCCCACCGTCGGGCGTGTTGAAGTGGCCGCCATACTCGATGACCGCCCCGCCGAAGCCCTCGTCGACTTCCTGCTTGAGTTGGAGCTCGAGGGTGGGCGTGCGGTAGTTGTAGTCCCGGCAGACGAAGATGCCTGGAATGAGGGAGCGGTCCAGGGTGAGCTCGAGCACCCCGGCGCTCTCGCCGCGTGCGCGATAGGGCACGGCGTCGTCGCCGTCGATGGGGCGATAGGCGCTCGTATCGTCGCCGAAGACGAGCAGGCTGCTGTCCTTCTCGTGGGCGAAGTAGAAGAAGATCCCCACGTGCTCGCACAGGCGGGACAGTAGGGCCAGATCGCTCTCCTGGTACTGGGTGATGAGCTCTCGCTGAGGATAGGTTTCCGACAGCTGGAGCGAGTAGTCGGTGCCCACGGCCAGGTGGAGCAGGGCCAGCTTGGCCTCCAGCACCTCGGGCACGCTGCAGCCGAGGTGAATGTCGAGCGTTTCCACCAGGGTCGACTGCCACAACAGGGGGTGCACCGTGAGCCGGTAGACCGACATTTCGGTCTCCAGCGGGGGAAGCTCGACGACGTGGGTGACCAGCCCGTGGATGGTTCGCGCCGTCTCCTCGGCGATCTCGATGTCCACGTGGCACGAGGCCCCGATGATCTCGTCCGGCTCGAGCAGCTGGCCCTCCAGCATGACCATCTCGAGCTCGACCTCGAACAGCTGGCCCAGCTGTTCCTTGGCCAGCATTCGGTGAATGCGCAGGACCTTGGGGTCGATGCCCGCAGTGTGAAACGTCAGCTCGTAGTCACGGCTCTTCATGGCTCACCATCCACAGGGGTGTGTCGGTCGGGACGCCCCGCCAGCCACCCTCGACCGCGGCACTTTGCCGAGGGGGCGCGCTGGCGACAAGCAGGATTCGGCGAGGCCGACATTTCGTGGCCCAACCCCGCGATTGGGGCCCCGGGCAGTCCCCCGGACCGAGCCAATGTGCCCGCCTTCCGGGGGCCAGCGCTCAGTCGCCGGGGTCCCGTAGAACGCCAGCGGCGCCACCCGTCGGAGGTGGCTCGTCGGGCAGCTCGATGGTGAACTCGGCGCCGCCATCGGGCATGGCCTCGCCGGCGTTCGCCAGGGGTCGCCATTCTCCCATGTGTGCTTCTCGTTGCGCAACACGTCATAGGCGATCCGCAGAACGTGACGCGCCGCCGCGACGACGCTTCCGATGGGACCGCCGCTGCCGCCACCGCAGCGAAGAGGTCTGCGCGAGTCTGCGGGGTCGCCTTCAACGCTGTCCACAGCAACGTCATCGCCACGCGCCAGACGACCCGCTGACCTGCGCAGAGACGCGCGCCCCGACCACGCCACCCCACCGTGGCGCGCGGATTGGGACAACGTCGCTCTGCGACCCGATGTCATGGCGCGGCCGGATGTCGCCGCCATGGTCCCGGATGGCACCTTGCACCCCTCGACCTCGAGCTCGACCGCGCAACTGCGACCTCGGTCGCGGCCCAATCAGGAAGGTCTATGCAGTGGCATGGGAGCAACGATCCCACCCCGCCGTTGCCGTACTACTTACCCTACACCCCATCGGCTTGGTGATCCTCGTCACCCCGTAGAGCTTCCGGTCGAGCTCAACGCCCGATGGGGTATGCTGGCGGCGGGAGGTGCAGAGCATGTTTCGTCGGTGGTGCGCTGCGGTTTCGGTGGCTTTGATCGGGGTGGTTGGCTGCGGCGGCGACGAGGACGCCGGGGGCGGGGCAGCTGGCGGTAGCGGTGGCCTTGGCGGTGCCGGTGGGACCGCCGGCGCGGGGGGTGGGGTTGGCGCGACCGGCGGTGGTGGCACCGGTGGCGCGGGGGGCGTCCCCTGGCCCCAATATGGGCAATGCCCCCACTCGTTCCCAGTGGCCCAGGACATGCCGACCTTGGCTGGTCGAGGAGGGATTATCGTTCACGACGTGAACGGCGATGGCCTGCTGGACTACCTGCTGTCGTCAAAAGAGAACGACTTCGGTGCCGGACGAGCGGCCATCAGTGCCTACGACTGGTCCGGGGATCTACTGTGGTTCCAGGACGACATCGATCTCCAGATGAACGGCAATGCCGAGAACCACGGCCTGCCGGGTTGGAGCGGTCCCGGCATC
>JAUVCD010000676.1 GCA_030590865.1 Myxococcales bacterium
ATCAGCACAGTAGCCGCCATTTTGAGCGCCCATGCCCCATCAATCGGGCCGGACCACACCAAAGCGTGACCGTGCCGAGGGGGCGGCTCATCGGACCGCGCCGAGGCCCAAAGGGATGTGATCAATCATGAGCCGCTCGGGGCGCGTGAATTTGGTAGCGGATTGTGGACGCGCCACACTAGCCTTCCACTCCGCCCATGACATCAGCCGACCTCGATCGAGCCAGCCCGCGTGCCGGGACCGCAATCCACGTGCCCTCCCGGGCCGAGCGACTGGCCGAGCTGCGCGGCATGATGGGCGAGCCAGATCGATCGGTGGTCCAGATGACCGTGGGGATCCGCCGGAACACGGCGCGGCACTACGAGCGCTTCGTGATGCCGCTGATCCAAACCCACTGGCCTGCGGTGCTGAGCCAGCCCTTCGGGACCAAGCTCCGTCTGGCGGCGTGCAACCTCTACGCCTCGGCCCCTTACACAGTCCTGTTCTGCGCGCCCAATCGGCCCTTGGCGATCAAACTCGTCACTGACGTGGCCAACCGCTTGGCGCTGCCCTTCCCCATCCTCGGCTATGGCTCGCGAGCAGCGATGGAGGTGCTCGGGCGGGTGGCCCTGAGCTCTGAGCATCGTCGCATCATTCTGGTGGCGGCCTTCATCGCCACCATCGATCACGCCCTCGACCACTGTATGACCGATCCGCCGGCCGAGCGGGGACGCAAGCTCAGAGGGCTGCTCGACGGAACCTTCGAACCCGACACTCCCGAGCTGAAGCTGACCGGTGCCCTGCGCTTGGCCATGGCTCACCGCCTGGCGAGCTGGGAGCAGGCTCCCTTCGAGGGAGCCATGACCAAGCTCAAGGCCTGGATTGACTCGGAGGTCGCCGGCATGACCGGCGTCGTCGATCCCACCGGCCTCGGCCACCGAGTCGCTGGCGTGGAGGGCACCATCGACGGGCTCCTGTTCCCGGTTCACCGCTATGCTGGCGAAGGCGCTCGTCGCTGGATGTACGACGTCTCGATGTTCATTCAGATGATGGACGACTACCTGGACCTGGAAACCGACATCGAAGAGGGTCGCAACACGCCGGTGCGGTCAGGCGAGTGGACCTTCGACGGCATTGCGAGACTGTGGCAGAAGAGCGTGACTGGCATCGAAGCGCTGACCCGCGCTGGAGGGCTGACAGCGCCCCACTACGTTCGCTTCGTTCGTCAGGCCTTTGTGTTGATGATGTGCGAAGTCTTGGAAGGAATGGCCTCGGGCATTGCAGACTGACCCCGCAGTTCCGCAGCGCCGCAAAGCCCACGCTGCGCTGGCCCCGGCGGTCTTCGTGACCGGCAAAGGCGGCGTGGGCAAGACCACGGTCGCCGCCGGCTTGGCCCTGGCCGCTGCTCAGGCCGACGGCGGCGCAGTGCTCGTCGAGTTCGGCGACGGAGAGGCGGGGAAACGCGCCTTGGGGCACAAGCCCCGCAACTTGTCCCACGTCGCGATTCGGCCGCAGCAGGCGGTGTTGAGCGCTGCCGCGCCGCTATTTGGCTCGGCCACCTTGGCCAAGCTCGCGCTCGGCAACTTCGCGATGCGACCACTGATTCAGGCAGCCCCGGCCATTCGCGAGCTTGCGGTGCTCGAGCTCGCGCGACAGGTCGTCGCGAAGCACCCAGGGCGGAGAGTCGTGATCGACATGCCGGCGACGGGGCACAGCATCGCTTGGCTCAAGGTGGCCCAACAGGGTCGCGAGCTGACCGGCACGGGCCCAATCCACGATCTCTGCGACCGCCTGCTGCGCGAGTTGTTGCAGCCAGGTCAGGCGTCCATCGTGGTGGTCACGCTACCCGAGAGGTTGGTGCTCAACGAGACGTTGAGCCTGTGCCGCGCCTTGGAGAACGAGATCGGGCTCGACGTCGACCGCCTGGTGGTCAATCGCGTCCCCACAATGCCCCCTGCTGCCGCCTTGATCGATGCCCGCCGCCTAGCGGAGCGTGACGACGCCATCGGTGCGGCTGCCGGCAAGCTATCGGACCTGCTGACCGTGCGAGCCTCTGTCTGGTCCCAGGTCGTCGACTCGCTGCAGCAAGGGGTCGGACCGGGAGCCAATGGGCTCACCTTGTTGCCCCAAGCACCTGCCGATCCAACGGCGAGCACCGTGGCCGAGTGGCTCCGGCACAACGGGGCGGCATGATCGGGCCCGAGGTCATCGTTTGCGCCGGCGGCGGCGGCGTCGGCAAGACCACCGCATCAGCGGCCCTTGCCTTGGCCCTGGCACGTAGCGGAAAACGGGCGCTCATCGTCAGCATCGATCCCGCGCGCCGGCTCGCTGATGCCATGGGCGTGACCTTGGACGGCCGTGCGCGGTCGGTCACTCTCGATACGCCAGGCGGCAAGCTCTATGGGTTGATGCCCGACCCACGACGTTCGATGCGCACCTTCGTGGAGATCCTCTTCGAGCAGGAACCCCAAGCCCTGGCCCGACTTCTCGACAACCGGATTTACCAGGTGCTGGAGGACGCCGTACCGGGAATTCACGAGCTGGTGGCCATGACCCTGACCGCTCGGGCCATCGCCGAACATTGCATCGACGTGGTGGTTATCGACACGGCGCCATCTCGCTTTGCCGTCGACTTCGTCGGCTATCCCGACCGGCTGGCCAAGCTGCTCGGTGGCCGCGCGGTGGGCTGGCTGGCCCAGCTGGCTCAGCGCGGTCAGGGCCGGCACGACGACTCGGGTGCGCCCAAAGCCACGCGGATCGAGCGACTGCTCGCCTGGGTACTAGGCCCGGTGGTCGGCGACGCCGCGGCGCTCTTCGCCGAGATGGCGCTGGTGCTCGATTCCTTCGTGGCCCTCAACCAACAGACCTCACAGCTGTTGCTCGGAGCAGCCACGAAGTACCTCATCGTGGCGGCACCTACGGCTGCTGCACAGGCCGACGCTCACTACCTGATTGCCCAGCTCGCCACCCTCCAGATCTCCACAACCGCCATCCTTCTCAACAGCGCCCTGTCCCCATCCCGCGACTTCGTCGACCTGCTCGACAAGGCGACCGAGACCACCGCCCCAATGCGGGACGTGCTCCGCAGCTTGGACTACGAGTGGCAAAGCCGCGCGCTGGCGGTCGCCACCATCGCCGATGGGTTCTCTGGTCGCCATCCCGAGCTACCCCAGCTACGGCTGCCCTTCGTCGAACAAGCCGAGCCCCAGGAGATCGTGGAGACCCTGGCCCGGGTCCTCGCGACCGAGCTTTGCCGTTTCGTCGCCGATTGATACCGCTGCGGTCGCGAGGACCGGCCCGAGGCCCCTCGCCCGCCGCCGCAAGTCAGGACGTCACTCTTGCCCGGCACCCTCCCGCGCCTTGGCGAGCAGCGCTTGGCGCCTCACAATTATTTCCTGCGATACCAGCTCGCCCTGGCCGCACCCCGGACAGGCCTCACACACCGCCTGCCAAGCTCGGCGAGTCTCGACCAGGGGCTCCCAGAAAGGCCAGGTTCGGCACTGAACCGGACGAGCCGAATAGACCCGACAACCGCCTCCCTCCCGGTCGTAGAAGATACAGTCACCATTGAACCGCTCGTGGAGTGCTTTGCGAATGCCGCGAAGACGCAGATAGCGGCGATCCGTTTCGCCGAGCGACATTCCCAAGTGGTCGGCCAGCCGGGCTATCTCCAGGGCGCTCACCCAGACCGCGCCTGGGTCGCCGGTGCAACAGGCACCGCAACTGGTGCATCCAAAGCGCAGCCCGGCGCCGTACCAAGCCTTGGGCGCACCGCTCTCGAGCCGCTCGGTCACGGCAACCTGCTACCCCTCGGCCAGCAGGCTACGGTACCGCGGCGGGAGCCGCCGGGGATCGCAGGTGCTCTGGACCGACTCCCCTGACACAGCGGCGCTCATGTTGCAGGGACCAGCCCGCGGCAGGTGGTCCATCCAATACAGATCGAATCGATCATTGTTGCTGAGCCGCCGGATGAAAGGCTCGAGGGGCAGCACCAAGCCATCGCGCCAGCGAGCCAGGTAGACGACGTTGGCAAGGCGAATCGGGCTGTTAAAACCGATCCGTCGCCTTGCGCCCGTAGCGTAGGGACCGGTGTGGTCGATGAATTCGACCGTCTGAGACTCGCCGTAGAGGTCCGGCTCGGTGCGCTGGACGGTGACCAGTGTCCAGGCGCAGAGCGGACGCAGCGCCCGTAGGAACGTGCGGGTCATCTGCTCGAACTCTCGCACGTCGCCCGCGGCGCGCGCCTCGTTGTAGTGACTGTGGGCGAAGTTGTTGCGCTCCGAATGAAGCAGGTTGCTGAGCGTGTCGAAGGTCTGGTTCTCGCTGAGCTTCACCCCGAGCAACTGGCGGGCCAGCACTCCAATGGGATCGGTACGTCCTTGGAACCCCTTGGCCGCCAGCCGCGCGAGCTCACGCCACGAGCCGAGCGGGAGTCCCGCCCGCGTCTTGACCCGCTCGTGGAAGGCCCGGATCTGCCGCAGCTCGTCATCGTCGGCCCCCGCCCCCGACCCAGCCTCGCCCGAGCTAGGCTCGGCGGCCTTGGCGAAATAAGCTGCGGCCAGGACAGCGGCGATGAACCGCCAGGTGCCCTCGAGCACGTCGAAGAGCATCTTGACCCGCTCGACCGAGCTGGCCGCACCGATGGCGGCGTGGACTCGCCCAGCGATGGGATAGGGCAAGCCCCCGCTGAGCGCGCTGAGCACGCCGTGGGCGTCGCAGCATTCTCGGGACAGCTCGGTGGCCCGGGCCTGGGCATGGGTGCCCATCACCGCTTCCCACGACAAGGTACGGGGCAACTCGACCTTGCCGTCGGTGATGGGCGGCCGAGCGTGCCAATCGCACTGCACGCCCACTCCCAGCTTGGCCGCGTTGAGCTTGCGGGGCACGCAGGCCCCCATGACACCAGGAGCAAGGGAGGTCACCATCGCCGAAGGACCGACTTGGGTGGCAATGATCGCCGCCAATTCGTGCTCCAGCGCTGCAACGACCTTGGGACCGACCCGGCCGAGGGCTTCTTGCTCCTCAATGCCGAACAGC
>JAUVCD010000919.1 GCA_030590865.1 Myxococcales bacterium
GGCGACTGGTCTTCATCGGCGACTCGTTCACCGAAGGGATGGGCGTCGCGTACCCGGACACCTTCGTCGGCCTCGTCGGCAGGCGTCTTGCCTCGTCGAACGTCGCCGTGCTCAACGCCGCGGTCTCATCCTACAGCCCCCTCTTGTACACCCGAAAAATCCGCTACCTGGTTGAAGAGGTCGGGCTGAAGTTCGACGAGCTCATCGTCTATGTCGACATCTCCGACATCTTCGATGAGATGCGCTACCAGGTTGATGCCGACGACCAGGTCTTGGCAGACCCCGCCGAAAGTCGAGAACGCCTCGATGATGATGAGCCGCAGCTTTGGGGCGCATCCCAATTCATCAAAGAGCACACCATTGTCCTCCATTGGCTCGGGCGGCAGATCAACCGCTGGCGTAAGGGCGCTCTGGCCGACTATCCGATCAACTGGAAGGTCTCGCTATGGACCATCGAGCCAGTGCTGTCCGACAAAGCGCGGCAGGGCCTGGAGAGGGCCGCGACGCACATGGACGACCTGGCGACTCTGGCTCGACGTGAGGGAATCGTCATGACCGTGGCGGTCTACCCGTGGCCCGATCAGATCTACCATCGAGATCGCGAATCCAGGCAACAAGTGTTCTGGCGCAGCTGGGCCAAGCGCAATGGGGCCCATTTCGTCGACCACTTCCCCTGTTTCGTGAGTGATGAAGACCCCCTGGAGGTGATCGACCGCTACTTCATCCCCGGAGACATTCATTGGAACCGCGCGGGCCATGCACTGATCGCGGAGCGCTTCGTGGAAAGCTACTCGAGACTGATTCAGGCCCCTCCAGGCCCAGCGAAGGAACCAGCGAAGGGAAGAGCCGAGCCGCCACCAGACACCAGTCGTTGAAGCGACTCAGATCTTTCCCCGAGCCAACGCCCCAACCACCTTGGTGCCATAGCTCCACAAGGTCCGCCCCAAGGTGCGCGCATCGAGCGTGCTGGTGATCGTGTCGGCGAGCCCGAAGGGCAACATCGTGGGAATGGGGCCGCGAGCGTATTCCAACATCCAGGAGAAGTCGGGGATCCGGTAGCCCTTGATCACCGATCGCCCCAGATAGGCCGCGTCACCCGGCCGGTAGACCGAGCGCTCGGTTTCGCCTTCGTGGTAGCACCACATCTCGCCGGCCATGACGAAGTCGTAGACCTCGGTGGCGTAGCGTCCCGAGTGCCCCTCGGTGCCGATCGGCGTCCCGAAGAAGAGCAGGTATTCGCTCAGAGAGGCATGCAGCAAGGCGATTTGTCCCATCGCCCCACCGGCGTTGTTGACGATCCAGTCAAGCTCGGGGCGGACGTGTCCTGGGTAGGCCTCGACGAGCTCTTGACCCACCACGCGGAACATCTCGTCGTGAGCAAGCCCGACGCCCTTTTGGGCGATCTCGTGAAGCCGGTCGGGGTCGAAAACGGTTCCCATGGATGGTTCCCTACGCCTTTCGTGGTGCGGGCGCGACCCTGGCCCCAGCGGTGGAGCCCGGCGGACTCTGCCCCCCAGCATCGCGAGGGGTGCTCGAGCGCTCGGGGCCCAGCGCCAGCCGTGAGGGGGACAGGAATCCACACTATTCGCCGAACCTGCGACACCATCGACCCCTTGCTGGCGTAGCTAGCTTAGGCGCCAGCGACGCCGTGCGTGAGACACGGCGATCGACGACGTTACTCCGAAATCGAGCCAGGAGGTGATTGCTATGGGGTCCCAGCATCTACGAGAAAAGCTGTATTCGTCCGCCAGAAACGTCGCCTTGGCCAGCTTGCTGGCGACCCTTGCGGGCTGCATGCCCCATGTGGCCCAAGCAGGGACCGCGACGATTGGCGACGGGGTCGTGGACCACGGGGATAGCGACACCGTACCGGTGGACCACCCAAACAGTCACCGCACAGCCCGCACCATTCAAGGGCAGCAATCCCGCGCAAGCGCTGGACTGTTGGGCTCGTTCGGGGGCAGTACCGGTTTCTCCGATACCGGTCCAGCTCGTCTGTCGCAGGTGCCCGAGACAGGACCGAACCCACCGGTCCCACCGATCTGTCACCTCTGTCCATGACGGGACGTCGTGGACGCCACCCGTCCCATCACCGCCCCGCCGAGCTGACCGTGCTCACCGGCCACTCGCACCGGCGTCACGCGACCGGCAGCGGTGACCCGGAATCCGTAGGTGGCTGACCCCTCGTCGCCGAGCGGTGCGCTGACCAGCATCAAGACCACCCCGCCACGCCCAAAAATCGTGGCCCGCTCCAGGTCCCAGCCAAAGCCATCATGCTCCAGGTCATCGAACAAGGAGCGGCTGGGAGCGCTCGGCAAGGCGTCCAGGGTAGCAATGCGCATCCTCACGTCCCCGAGAGGGCTGCGCCAGAACACCACCGCTGCGTCGCCTACGTCGCCAGCCAGGAAACGGCTCTTTTCGGCGTAGCGCTCGAGCATCACCACGGCGCGCTGATGCTCACAATGGCCGGGAGCGCAGCGCAAGCGTCGAATCTCGTAGCGGCCGCGGACCGGCGGTGACTCTCGATCGGTGAGCTCGCGGGCCGCCAGGCTCGGCTCGGCCCGTTCGTCTAGCGCGCCCACCCAGCTGAGCGTGGCCGTCTCGCCCTGGCAGGTCAGGCCCGCCCGTGGCCCGAGACGCACCGATACCGGCCGCTGCCAGCCCTCGGCGGTGCGGAACATGAGGGTAGCGACGGCACCGGGATCGCGATCCCGCGTCGCCGCCCAACGAGCCTTGCCGCGCAGCGAGGCGCCTCGCGGTAGGCCCCCGACCAGCATCACCAGGGCGCTTTCGGTGCGGCAGGTGTTCATGCTCGGCGAGCCCACCATCGGTGGCGTGTCGCCAATCTCGACTAGCGGGCCCAGCGGGCGCTCTTCGCCGAGCACCTGACGGGCATAGATCCGGTGGCGATGGTGGTGCAGCGGCTTGGCCCAGACGATTTCGTCGTGAGCCAGCCGCGGCGACAGCGAGGTCCCTGCTACACCGAGAGGCACCGCC
>JAUVCD010000446.1 GCA_030590865.1 Myxococcales bacterium
CGGCGACGGCGGCTGTGTCGACAGTTGCACCGGCATGGAAAGCGATCCGACGCTTTGCGGCGCAGGCTGCGAAGGAACCAAGGCCATGCACTGCACGAACCTGGTCTTCGGCTGCTACGCGACCAGCACCGACTGCGACACAGTCGGCAACTGCGTGCAGGACAACATGGGCACCAACCTGTGAGCTGAGCGGCTCGACGAGCCGACATCAAAAACCCGCCTTCCCCCACGTGCTCGCCCCCCCCGCACGCCCCCGCTTCCCTCACCCTTCCGAGCCCGACCTACACCAAGAATTCGGGCTCGGGGACCCCTTCTGACAGGGTAGTTGTCGCACGCTTCCGAGTTCTCGATTCTCGGGGCTTGAGAAGCTCGATGCTCGCGGCTCGAGGAGCTCGATGCTCGCGGCTCGGGGAGTTCGATGCTCGTTTCACTCGAATCTCGGGACAGACGCAGGTCGTAGTCACTGGAGCTTCGGGGCCTCCATCGGGTTTGAAGTCGTGCGGGGAGGCGAGCCCGTCGCGGAGGCTGGCTCAGGCTCATCGATGTGAGCTTGCGACCCTGAGGTCGGACCAACAACTTCGCGAAAGGCGAACTTCCATCCGTGACCTGGAGCAGGTCGGACCCACAACTTCGCGTTTCGCGAAGTTGCACCCATGACCTAACGGAGCAGCTGGGTAGGCAAGCTGCCCCGTCAGCCATCTAAGGCGACAACTATCCTGACGAGTACCGCCGAGCCCGCTCCCAGGCAGAGGGCGGGTAGGTCTTGGGCCCCATGGCCACAAACAAGACCACCTTCCTCTGCCGAAAGGGGACCGGACACTTCACGTGTCAAAAAGGGCGGACCTATCATGTGCTCCCTACAACCTTGCTGTTCTGGGGCTTAACCGACGTCTACCCCAGCAGACGCTACGTGGTGCTCCACGACGGCGAGGGCACCATCGAGTAGATTGGCGTCATGGGCCAAGATGGGGAGCTGGACATCGTCCTGGTGGGCCGGCAGCTGGTGGACAACGAGAATCTCGGGATCGGTTACCTGCTGGCGGCGGCGCGCCAAGCCGAGCTGCAGGCCGAGATGCTGGTCCTCAACGGCTGGACCGACTTGAACCGCGTCGCCTCAGAGATCAATCGCCGCAACCCCCCCCTGGTGGGTTTGGCCTTTCCCGATGGTGGCTCCGCCCCGCTGCCGCTCAGCTTGGGCGAGCTACTGAGAGCGACGGGCTACGGCGGTCACATCACGGCGGGCGGGCCCTTTGCCACCCTGGCACGTGGTTGGCTGCTCGACCGCTACAGCTGGCTCGACAGCGTGGTGCGCCACGCAGGCGAGGTGCCGCTGGTCGGCTTGGCCCGCTGCCTCCGCGAAGGCACCCAGAGCCTCACGACCGTGCCTGGGCTCACCACGCGACAAGGCGATGGGACCGCGGCGGCGGTGCTCGATCCGAGCCCGCTCGAGCTATTCCCTGATCACGGTGAGCTGCCTGAAGTGCTGGGCCAGCCGATGGTCCATGCCATCGCAACCCGCGGCTGCCGCGGCCGCTGCGCCTATTGCGGCCCAGCAACGCTCCAGCAGCAAGAACGCGAGGAGGGACGACGAGCGGGACATGACCGGGTGACGCTCACCGATGCGGGCGTGGGGGGCCAGCGAAGGCGAACGGTCGAGAGCATCTGCGACGAGATGGCCCAGCTCTGGCACGAGTCCGGCGTGCGCTACTTCTACTTCGTCGACGAACACCTCTTGCCCCGGCGACAAGACGCGGCGCTAGCGATGCTTTGCGCGTGGCAACAGGGACTGAAGCGCCGGGGCGTCGGAGCGCTGGGCATTGGGTGCATGCTGCGCTCCGATTTGGTCACGCCACCGATCCTGGCGGCCTTCGCAGAGCTGGGGCTGGTGAGAACCTTCTTGGGCGTCGAGCTCGCCACGGCAGACGAGCACCGCCAATTCGGGCGGGGCGGAAGACTGGACCGCGGACTCGGCGCCTTGGACACACTGCAGCGGCTCGGCGTGGCCGCGAGCTGCAATCTGATGCTGGTCCACCCCTATTCGACGACCCAGTCCGTCACCACGGGACTCGAGACTCTGGCCGCGATGGACGCCCACGGTGTCGAGGCCACCCAAATGCAGATTTACCACGGCACCAAGCTCCACGAGCAGATCGCTCGCGAGGGGCGGGTGACTGGAAACCCGCTGCAGTATGGCTATCGCTTCCTCGACCCGGTGGTGGAGCGCTTCGCCGCAGCATTCACGCGCCTGCGCTTCGATGCCTTTGGCGACTACAGTCTCACCTGCCGGCACCACGATGCTGCTTTGGCTGTCTCACTGGCCAGGCGACTCCATCCCGACCTGCCGCTCACTGACTTGGCAGCTCGCTTGAAGGCCGCGTCAGCCGCATCGAACCAGCTGCGAATCGCTTGCTACACCGAGGCGCTGACTCTCGCTGAGCAAGAGCGTAATGGCGATGCCATCGCCCAGCTCATCGACCGGGCCCATCAGGCAACCGCCCCGATCGCTGCTGATCTGACCGCCATCACCAACGACGTGCTGCACCGCATTGCCCAGCCGGCCCGACCTTTTGCGCCCATGAGATCCGCCGCTGTCGGGCTGTTGGGGTTCTGCCTAGCCGGCGCTAACCTGGCCGCCTGCCAGGGACCATCCCCAGTCGGCCCGCCGCCACCAGCCAGCGTCGACCTGGCCACCGCACCCTCGACACCCGCGCCTGGACCCGCGCCGTCACCGGCAGACACGAACCCACCCGCAGCGCTGCCCGTCTCGACGTCCCAGCCGAGCTCCTCCGTTGGTTGTAGCGAGGCCCGCCAAGACGAGCTGAAGCAGAAGGTCGCGACCATCGTCGCCAGCATCGATACCTGCGCCACCCGCACCGTGCTGTTCGGCTGGGGCTTCAAGGACGGACCGATATCCATCCGCTCCAGAGATGGCTCAAAGCAGCGTAACGCCGCCGATGACGAGCGCATCAAGCAAGCGCTGGAGCAACAACTCACCCAGGAGGAGCGTCAGTGCCTCATCGAGCAGTCGGTAGTCGTCCCTCGGGAGGGCACCCAAACGGCTCAGCGCGACAAGCTGCTCGACACCATCGAGAAGACCTGCGTTCGCCGAGCCGGCCGCCGAGGCTCCCCGGTGATCGTTGAGGTCGACCGGCAGGGCAAGCCGGTGGGCATAAGGGGCCCCGATCCGACCAAACGACTGTCACCACAGATCCGGGCCTGCATTGTCCGGGTACTCAGGGGGCTCACGTTCCCGTGCCTGGCTGGCGAGGAGGTCACTCGCTGGGATCCCCATCCGGTCATCATGGAGTGAGTCACCTGTGAAGCGCTTCCCCTGTCCTACGACACTGTCGTTACCCGCCCTGAGGGTCGCCTTGCTGCTCGTGACCGCCAGCCCATGGTCTTGCCGCGGCACGGGGCCACCCGCGGGCCGGAACCAAGACGTCCCCCCGCCTGTCGTCCTCACCAGCAGTGAGACGGCCCCGACCGCAGAACGATGCGATGGGCCAGGACCATGTAGCGCACTGAGCCGCAGAACGCCCTGCCCACTGGGCTCGCAGCGTGACCCCCTCAGTGGGCGCTGCGGACGCACCGATTGCACGGCCACCGAGCAACACAGCTGGCGTCGACGATTCACCGCTGACGGGTTCGGCAGCACCACCGATCAGCTCGCCATCGGCCCTGACGGATCCATCATCATGGTGGGAGGCT
Source organism: Myxococcales bacterium (assembly GCA_030590865.1). Lineage (GTDB taxonomy): Bacteria > Myxococcota_A > Polyangia > Polyangiales > Polyangiaceae > JAPYTK01. The sequence continues at coordinate 3,709 of JAUVCD010000446.1, forward strand.
TCTCCGGCGAGCTCATCCTGCGCACTCGACCCCCAGCCAAACCTACTGACGTGGTCAGCGGCAATGGTCGGACCGACGTCTATCTGACGAAGCTCGATCCAGCTGGGCACGTTCGGTGGCGCAAACACTTCGGCGACCGAGACGAACAACTGGGCTCGAGCGTTGCCGTGGATGGCGCAGGCAACATCATCCTTGCTGGCGAATTCAAGAGCACCATTAGCTTCGGTGGGCCAACCCTCAGAAGCGTTGGCGAATATGACTTCTATTTCGCCAAGCTCGACGCCAGAGGCAAGCACCTCTGGAGCAAGAGCTTCGGCAATCCACGCAGTCAATATCACCCTTCAGTCGCCACCCTGAGCAATGGCCAAATCGTGCTGGCCGGTTTCTTCTACGGCGCTGTGGATGTCGGCGGCGGGCGCATCGACAGCGACGACGGCAACAGCTTCATCGCCTTGTACGAACCGGGAGGTCGCCTCCTCTGGAGCAAGGGGATCGGCCAAAAAGGGCCCTCGATCATGGCGCTGGCCGTCGATGGGGACGACCACATCGTGGTCCTTGGGGACATGGCGCGGCCTCTAAAGTTTCCACCAGGACCGCTGCTGCGGCCGGTGGGTCTCCGGGATATCTTCTTGGCGAAGCTCGATACCCAGGGCCGTGCGCTGTGGAGCAAGCGCTTCGGCAAGATGCGCATGGCGTCCCAGCATCCCCAGGGCCTAGCCATCGATCGCGACGGCGCCATCGTCATCAGTGGCCGCTACGAGGGAGCGATCGACTTCGGCGGCATGCCGCTGAAGATCGGGCTGAACCGAGCGCAACTGTTCGTAGCCAAGCTTGGGCCGGACGGCTCCCATCAGTGGAGCAAAGCGGTCGGCGTCGGTGACCCACACGGCAACGCCCGTTTGCTGGTCACCACTGGCGCTCAGGGCCGCGTACACCTGGGCGGGTCGCTCATGACCGACATCGATTTCGGCGGCGACAAGCTGTCCCTGGTCGTGAGGATGATTGACCAAAGTCACGCCAACCCGGCAACGGCACCATCATCGGCCTTCATTGCCACCCTGGGCCCCGACGGCGAGCACCTGTCGAGCACGCTCTACGGAGACGCTGGCGACGAGGTTCGCAGCATGACCACTGACGGTTGCGGCCACGCGCTGCTCGCTGGCGTCAACGACTGGCACAGCCCGAACACGCTGTTCTTGGGGCGCCTTCCTTAGGCCCAGTCGGCAGCAGCCCACTCGCTGTCCACATCGGGCGGTCCGGTCTGCCAGCCCCCGCGCCGCCACTACGGCCACTCTGTCTACCTCTGCGTCGGTTCAATAGGAGTGATCGGTAAGCTCGACCTTGCCCTTGAAGACGCGGTAGATGACGATCGTGTAGCCCACGACCAATGGCATGCCGATCAGAGCGATCACGAGCATGGTGAGCAACGTCCGGGGACTCGACGAGGCATTGGCTATCGTCAGGCTGTAGCTTAGATCGATGGATGACGGGACCAGCCTTGGGTAGAGCCCAAGGCCTACCTGGCCAAGCATGGCCACGATGGCGACCGACGAGGCGATGAAGGCTCGGCCGATCTTGTCGGCCCGAAGGGCGACAGGCAGATACGACAGGGCGCCGAGGAAGATGATCAGCGCAAGCCACCCCAAGGGGCTGCCCGGCAGCGCTGCGAGCAAGAACGGCGCAGCGAAGACCGTCGCCATCGCAGCCAAGACGTAGAGCACCGCCCAGCCGACCCAGCAGCGCGTGGCCCAGGTCTTCATGGCGTCCCTCAGCGTGCCATCACACTTGAGCGCCATGTAAAGAGCACCGTGGACACAGACCACTACAACCACCAGTAGGCCGATGAGGAGAGCATAGGGGTTGAGCAGCCCAAGGAAGGTACCGCCGAACCGATGGTTGGCGTCGAGCGGGATGCCTTCCATGATGTTGCCCAGCGCCACACCGAACAGCAGCGCAATGACCAGGCTGCCCACCCCAAAAGCCCAATCCCAGGTGTCACGCCAAGCCGTAGATGCCACCTTGCCGCGAAACTCCATGGAGACGGCGCGGGCAATCAGCCCCAGGAGCAAGAGGACCATTGCGAGATAGAAACTGCTGAACACGGTGGCGTAGACCAAGGGAAAGGCTGCAAACAACGCACCGCCGCCGGTAACCAGCCACACTTCATTGCCATCCCAGACCGGGCCGATGGCATTGACCATCAGCCGACGATCATCAGGATTCCGCTGGGTCATCGACAAGACGCCGACCCCGAGGTCGAAGCCGTCCAGCACTGCGTAGCCAGTCATGAGCAGGCCGAAAAGCAGGAACCACAAGATCTGTAGGAGCGACGGATCCATCACGCCACCTCCTTTGCCTCTCCCGCTGGCGCTGGCCCAACACGAACCTCGCGCCACAGCAGAAAAAACCACAGACTGCCAAGCAGCAGGTAGACGACACCAAAGAGGATGATGGACGCCAAGATCTCACCGGCCGTGACCGTCACCGAGGCCGCGTCGCGGGTACGCAGCAACCCCTGAACGATCCAGGGCTGCCGGCCAACCTCCGCAGTAACCCAACCTAGCTCGCAGGCCGCTACAGGCAAAGGGGTCGCCAAGACCATTAGCCGTAGCCACCACTTGGCCATCGGCGATCCCAGATCCGGGTGCTTGCGCTTACGGGTGAGCAACACTCCGGCAGCAGTCAGGGCGATGAAGAGCATCCCGAGAGCGACCATGTTGTGGAACGAGACGAAGGTGAGCCAGAGCTCATTGCCCCGCGGTGTCTCGTCTTCCGGGAAGTCGGATAGGGCCTTGATCTCGGCATTCGGATCGCCGAAGGCCATCCAGCCGAGCAGGCCGGGGATCTCGACCGTTGCGTTCAGCTTCGGCGGCTGAGTCTGCGGAAGGGCGAAGATCACCATCGGCGACTCGTGGTCGCTGGCATAGAGCCCTTCGATGGCAGCGAACTTGGCGGGCTGCGTGTGAGCCACCTGCTCGGCATGAAAGTGGCCGGTAGGAAAGACCGCGAGTAGCGACGCGACCAGACCGAAGCCCACCGCCACCTTCAACGACCGGCCAGCCAGCTCCAGAGCCTGCTTGCGCAAGATCAGCAAGGCCGACACGCCAGCCACGAAAAAGGCACCTGCAATCAGCGACGCGACGACGGTGTGGAAGAACCGCGGCAGCGTCGACGGATTGAACACCGCAGCCGCAAAATCGGTCAACTCGGCGCGCCCGTTGCGGAGCACGAAGCCGGCTGGCGTCTGCTGCCACGAGTTGGCCACGATGATCCAAAACGCAGAGATGGTCGCCCCAGTCGCCACCATCAAGATGGAGAACCAGTGCACCCCTTTGGATACCCTCTCCCGACCAAATAGGTACAAACCGAGGAAGCTAGACTCCAAAAAGAACGCGAATATTCCCTCGGCAGCCAAGGGCGCGCCGAAGATATCGCCCACGAAGACCGAATAGGTGGCCCAGTTCATGCCGAACTGGAACTCCATGACGATGCCAGTGGCGACGCCCACGGCAAAGGTAATGGCGAACAGCTTTCCGAAGAACTTGCCGAGGATCGTCCACTGCTCGTTGCCGGTACGCCAGCCCATTCCCTCGAAGATGACGAGCAGCCACGCTAGGCCGATAGTGATCGGTGGAAAGATAAAATGGAACCCAATGGTCAGTGCAAACTGCAGTCTTGCCAATATGACTGGATCCACTGGGACACCTCTCGTCGCCGAGCCCACCGCGACAGCCGAGCGTTGTAGGCCGCAAGTCGCGATTTGAAACGAGGCGGTGACTCAACTGCACCGCCATCACACCAATGCCCGAGGTCTATACGCAATGCTGCCGACCGACAAGCGTGAAGGGAGACCTCCTGCACGCTGTTTCGGAACTGCACCATTCGGCGGTCAGAGCAGGACATGCTTGCCGATAGGCGGCGCGGGGTCAGTCCGCTAGGACCCCCTTGACCAGACACCGAATGAAGCTCATCGCCGACGGTTGATATTGGCGAAGACCTCGGTGGTCGGCTTGGGGAGCCCGGCGATTTTCCAAGCAACGATGGGGTCAGGGAAATGCTCGTAGGTGCAGTCCCTTTGCTGATGGACGTTCTTGCAGAGGGCGCGGAGGATCGGAAACGCGTTGAACTTCAAGTAGTAGCCTCTCATGAAGCGCAAGATCTCCATCCGCTCGTTGCTGAGTGGGCACTCACCTTTGAGTCCTTCGCGAGCTGCCAAAGAGCAAGCGATGGCATCGCTCCAGTCGTCGAACCGCTCGAGATAACCCTCCGCGTCCACCTGGACGCCCTGTCCTTCATCCTCGATCGTGGTCATTGCTCTACTCCTC
>JAUVCD010001024.1 GCA_030590865.1 Myxococcales bacterium
CTATCACGCTTGTTGGTGGTCGAGTCACCCGACAGGGGCAGGTGACCGCTGGGGTCGGCTCGTCATCGACGCAAGCTTGCGTTACGCTTGCAGTGTCTCACGGCTTACTTTGGGAGGACAGCGTGGAACGATCACATTTGGGTTGGGCGGCTTTGGGTGCAGCGGTGATGCTGGTCGCTTGCGGCGATGAAGTGCTCGTCTTCAACGATGGCACTGGCGGGGCTGGCGCCAGCAGCAGCACCAGCAGCGGTGACGGGGGCACCACCACCTCGAGCGGCACTGCGGGCAGTGGCATGGGCGGTTCGAGCACCGGTGGCGGGTCCACCGGGGGAGCACCGCCAGTGAGCGAGGTGCCTTGCGGAGACGAGACCTGTCTCAACGGGGAGCTATGCTGTGCTCCGATGGAACAAGGGGGCGTGCCCCACTGCGAAACCCCACAAACGGGCTGCGACGAGCAGGAGATCCCCATCGCCTGCAACGGGCCGAGCGACTGTCTCGGTAGTGATGTTTGCTGTGTGGTGGTGAACATGAACGGAGGCTGGCCACCGGACATCAGCCCCGTCGAGTGCGTGCCGACCTGCCAAGACACGGGTGAGGGCATGGCGTTCACCTTGTGTGAAGGGCCAGAGGACTGCGACGACGAGCCCTGCCAAGAGATCCCCATGATGCCAGGTCTCAAGGTCTGTGGTGGCTTCGGACCGCCTGGCGGTTGAGCTCCACCGTGGCCGACCTGGCACTCACAGGTCGAGCTGGCCCGCCGACGATAGGGTCTGGGCTCAGTTGCGCTGACCAGCGGCGTTGGTCGGCGGTGCGGTGAAGGCGAGGGGAATGGACACGATGGCGCTGCCGCCCACCGGCGGAACGAAGCTCGCTTGTTTGACCACCCCTTCGAGGCAGGCCGTCATGCTGTAGGGCACCGACTCGTCGCCGCTGCTGGTGACGGAAGCGATCCGCCCAGTTGAACGCACCTGGGCATTGACGATAATCCACGCGCCAAAGCGGCCGTGGTCGTGCAAGGCTCGTAGGTAACAGGCCCTGAAGTAGGGACGGAGGGTGTCCACGACTTCATCCACGTTGATGATCTTGCCGCCTGTCACCCGCGGGGCATCGGCTCGCCGGGACCGATCCTTGGGCAGGGCCCAGTCACCGGCTGGCCCACTAGGTGCTCCTGACCAGGTCGTCTTTCCGAGCCCGGCAGACGGGTGGCCATGGTTGTCCTGGGGCATGTCCCAGGGCTTCCGGGCGGCGCCATTGCCCTTGCCGACCCGGCCGTGGGAGGTCAAGATCCCACGAGCGAGCTGCCGCTCCGCTGCCTGACGTTGGTCATCTCGAGCCACATTACGGCAGTGCTTCAATACCGACTCGCCTCCCAGCTCGTCGAGAGCGTCGTAGACCCGGACCAGGTGACGTCTCTGCCAGTCATCGAGCCAGCGCCGCTTATCGCTCTTGGTGTGAAACGTCGTGCCGTTCATCCGCTCGAACATCGGCTGCTGTGAGGATCGCCAAGCATCCGAGCCGATGGCATTGGCCAGCTGGATGACCTGAGCTCCGGCGGCATCTTTCTCCCGTTGGTTGCCGGTTCGTGCGACCAGGGCCGCGGTTTGGGGGAGCCGCGGGTTTTCAGCGGTCAGCAAGGGAACGAAGTGTCCCGGCTGAGGGTAGCCAGGGGCTCGCGGAGGCGGTGGGACTGTTCCCGGCTCGAGGGCACTGCCACCGCAGGCCGCAGCGACGCTGGCCAGCGTGACGATGGCTAGGGTGACGAGCATGGGGCGGAGCTGTCTCATGGGTAGGCTGTCTCTCGCTAGTTTCGTTCAGCTTTCCATCAAGCAAGAGACGAGCCAGAAGGAGGCTCGGCTAACCTATGGAAATTGTGCAGGCCGACCGGTGCCATCTGTGAGACTGCGTGCCATTGTGAGACAGGAGATGCACGGTTAATGACTCGCCCATTGAAGCGCCCGGAGCCCGATCGTTTGGTGTAGGTCGGGGTCGGGAGGACAGGAACGGGGTCAGGTCACGACGGCGCAGCTGCTGACGCCGCAGCCCCGCTGTGCTGGTCAGGGGTTGATGGGCACCCAGAGCGGGCCAGACGGTGGCGGCAGCTCGAAGTCGAGCTCGGCGATGTGGCTCGGCGGCTCGTTGAAAATGGCGGCGTTCTCGCTGGCGTAGACCGGAATGCTGACGCGGTAGCGCGCTGCCGGCGCGTCGTGGGTGTAGTGGCAGTCGCAGCCGACCGCATTGGTCTCGATGGTGTAGATGACGCCGCTCCAGGGGTGGAGGACG
>JAUVCD010000467.1 GCA_030590865.1 Myxococcales bacterium
GTGGTAAGCCGCCTGCGGCGCCTTACCACAAGACCACAAGCACGGCGGCGACGACGACGAGATTTCTGTGTTGCCGAGCCGGGCCCAATCAGAACTCCTGCGTGGCTGCCTCACTTCCGCCGATAACACCGTCACTGTGCCAGGACATTGGCTCTGGAATCAGAGCTTCAAGAAACAAAAGAATCTTCGCCGCCGTCGTCGGGGCTGTGGTCTTGTGGTGAGCCGCTTTACGGGTCTCCACAAATCCACAGCCCAAGCCACCACAGGCGCACGGCGACTCAGCGCTCCGCGGCTAGAAGGTGGTCCCACGCGAGGCGCGAAAGCGCGAGGCTCGTCAAGAGCAGTCAAACCACAAGCCACGTCGCAAGAGCAGCTCACGCCGCGAGGAGCGAACTCGTGAGCACCGCTACCAGGGCATGCAGCTCAAGAAGCAGTGGCTTGCCGAGACAGCGGATGGCGTCGCGCCGGTTGTCGGGGTCTGTCCCTAGCTCGAAGCGGGAGGCTCCTCCTGATCAGTCAGGCGGAAGAAGCGCCGGATCCGGTGGGCGAGATCTCGCTTCACTTGGGCAGAGCGGCGCGACGCCGCCTCGGCGCTCAAGTTCTCGCGAGCCCGGTCCAGGTCCATTTCCCTAGCGGTGAGCGCTTCGGCGACTTCGTCGGCCATCTCTGGCCGGCGCTCGAGCAGCTCTTGGAAGGCCGCCTTGTCGAGCCGCCAGCACTCGACGTCCGTGTGAGCGACCACCGTGGCTGACCGGGTCTCGCCAGTGAGCAAGGAGCGCTCACCGAAGAAGTCCCCGGCCTCGAGGCGGGCTACGTCCCGCTCGATCTCACCGTCCACAGCGAGCCGAACCGCCGCTTGACCACTGGAAATGACGTAGAGCCAGTGTGCCTCGGCCCCCTGGCGAGTCATGACCTCGCCCTCCGCAAAGGGGGCGAAGCGCAGCGCGTCGGCCAGGGCGTTGCGCTCATCGTTCGAGAGCGACGAAAACAGGCCGATGTTGGCTAGCATCCGCACCCGCCGCTTCTGTTCACGCCGCACCTTGCGGTCGTCCCGCTTGCGGGTCTGCTCGGTCATGAAGATGGCGTGGGCGGGGATCGAAAGCGGCAACCCGGCCCGGCGCAGGGCGAAGTAGATGCGGGTGCGAACGGCGCTGTCGGTCGGATCGTCGATGGCCAGATCGGTCAGCCAGTAGCGGGCCGCATAGCGCCCATAGCTCTCGGTGAAGTCCATCAGAATGCAATTGGGCGCCGGATCGTCAGCGACATGCTCGATGGGGACGCCCACCAGGGCCTCGGTCACCGCCTCGATCACGTCGGTGGGGGCAAAGCGGTAGTCCACGTTGAACCACACCCACCGGCGCCATTTCTGCGGCTGCCCCTGGCGACGACCGAGCACGATCACTTGACCCTTCACCAGCTGGCTGTTGGGGAAGATGACCGTCTCCCAGTTGCGGGTCTCGACCGCCGTGTAGCGCCACCGAATGTCGGTGACCCGACCGGTCATATCGCCGACTTTGATCCAGTCGCCGAGGTGAATGCTGTCGTCTGTTTGCAGCGCCAACCCGCTGACGATGTTTCCCAACGTGTCTTGCAGCGCGAGACCGATAACGGCCGTCAGAACCGCGCTCGTGGCAAGCAGACCGGAGAGGTTGATCCCCAACCGCGAAACGACGATGAGGACGGCGCCCACCGACGCGGCCGCGATGAGGATGTCCTGCAGAATGCGCGGTGGCTGGAGGCGCAAACGAGGGAGCACGGCGGCGAAGAGAATGGCGCAAGCCGCGGTGACGCCAGCCAGGGTACCGAAGATCACCAAAGGCAGGCGCGTCTCGGCTAGGCCAACAGCCTCGCCTCCCCGGCTGCGTAAATAGCCGGCCAGCGGCAGGAGCAGAAGGTGGAGGCCGAAGAGGACCACCGGCACCACGAAACGGCGGCGCGGCCCGCCCTGCTGTGAGCGCGTCAAGAGCACGGCCACCAGCACCAGCGCCAGCACCGGCAGAGTGCCCGCGTCGTCAGCCTCGATGAGCGTGTCAGAGAGCCAGTTCATGGTCGTCACGCGGTCGCTCGGGTCAGGCTCGACAAGCGGTCGAGCAGGCAGCGCACCTTACCATGGCGCCGACGCCCCTGCGCTACGAGCACCCGCCTGCCACCCCAGCCCAGCTATGATGGGCCATCATGATTTCAGCCAATGGATCGGCGCATTCTGCGCCTCGCCGGATCTTGGTGATCGTCGGGGTCATCCTGGGGTTCGGGTTGCTGTTTGCAGCCATCGACATGCGACCAGACCTCAGCCATCTAGACGCTCAGATGCTGTCGGGCCCACCGCAAGGCAACTACTTTGCCAGCGTTGCTCGGCTGTCTCAGGCAGCCAGTCGCCAGGGGGGCAAGCTGGGCAACCAGACGACCGCTGGCACCGAGGCCAACCTCGAGCGACTCGCCGCTGCGGCTCAGGGTTGCGAGAGCCAGTTCGCTTTCGCCCAAGATGGCGTCGCCCCGCCGGCAGGCAGCAAGCTCGAGCTCGTAGCGCGGTTGAAGAAGTCCGAGTCTCTGTTCCTGCTGGGCAAAGATGCCGCTCGACTCAGCAGCTTCGTCGATCTGCGGGGCCTGACCATCGGTGTCGGACCCGCCAAGAGTGGCACCGATCGGCTCGTTCGCCAGATCTTTGCTTCCGAGGATTTCGAGGCCCTAGGGATGACCTTCGAGAACCACGACATCGAAGAACAACTGACACGACTCCAGCGAGGGCAGCTCGATCTTGGGGCCTTCGTGGTAGACGAGGACGCTGAGCTCATCCGCACGGCGATCCGACAGCGAGGGCTCGAGCTGGCCTCCTTGACCCATCTCGATGTGGTAGCGCGGCAACATCCCTTCCTGTGGCATGGGCGCATTGGCGCCGGCCAGTATGATCCGGTCCGCTTGTTGCCACCGACAGACAAGCGGGTGTTGCGAGTCGACACGCTGGTGGTGGGCAATGGCTGCGCTGGTCACGCCGAGACAGTCGCCCTGCTGACCCTGTTGAGGGATGAGTTTCCAGGTCTCATCGAGCACAATCGCGCTCGGGGCGGCAGCGACCTGCTAGCGACCTCGGCAGCAGCCAAGTCCTTCTTCGACAATCAAGGCCCCGAGTTGGCAGAGCAGCACGTTCCGTGGCTGGTCGACCTGATGCCGCCAAGCAACTGGGTCTATGTGGTCATGTCCATCAGCGTGCTGTTCAACATCATGGGCTTCGGACATCGTTTCCGGCTCTGGCGGATCGATGCAGGCCGCATCGCCCTGGAGCAGAAAGTGCGAAACACGCTCGGCAAACGACTCACGCCAGAGGAGGTTCACGACCTGTTACCGCAAGAGGACCACCTCGAGCCCGCAGTCCTCGGGGCGGTTGACGAGGTCTTGGCCCAGCTGGGCCAGCTACGGAACCGATGTCGCCGTCAGTCGGTGTCCATGTTGGTGCCCATGGGCCAAGAGATGGCCTATCGCTACCAGGAGGACCAGGTCGAAGAGTCACTCACTGCCCTGCGGCTGTTCCGCGGCAAGCTCGCCCAAGCCATCGAAGACGCCAGCGCTAGCTAGGGCCACGGCCCGTGGCCCTGGACGGGGCCCACGGGTGCGGCAATAGGACTCGAAACCCGCTTTAGAAGCTCAGCGCCAAGGCGAGGCGGTTCACCAGTCCGGCAGGTCTCATCGGAGGCAGGTCCACGGCGCCGTAGAGCCGAGGGTCGTCCTCGTCCTCTTCGGGGCTGAAGGACATATCCATCTTGCCCGCGAACCCGTAGCCCAGCTCGGCGAGCAGCCAGAAGCGCACCGCTCGGTCGTTGGACGGCCCGCCAGCTGACCCAATCCGCACGGCGAGACCGGCGGTGGCATCAATACCCCAGGTCCACTTGGTGGCCGCCAGCGGGCGCTCGAAGGCGTCATCGTTGATCGAGCCTTGGGCATGCCATGCCCCGGGCGTGACGCGGGCAAACAGCCGTAGCCGGCTGAAGAGGTACTGGGCGTGCACGCCGGCACCGAGGCGGTGCAAGGTCATGGACGAGTCGATGTTGCGGATGTGGTGAGAGCTCTGGCCGACGTCGTATTCGGCAGTGAGCCCAAGGGCAAAGTCGCCAAAATGGAAGGGCACGAAATTGAAGGCGAAGGCGCCCTGAGCCATGAACCCATCCTCTGAATAGGGCTCGAAGCCGTCGTTGAAAATGACGAAGTTGCGCACCCCGACCTCAGCAGACATCCAATGGGGGACGTAGGGACCGGTGGGCTCTTCGGGCTCCGGCTCCTCAGGCTTGGGCCGAACGGCCACGTAACGGGTGTCATGAGCCAGGGCCCCAGGGGGCGGCCGATAGGCCCCAGGCACTTGCGCACCAGGAGGAAGTGGTGGCGCCGTTGCGGCTCCAGGCGGCGCCATGGCAGCTCCCGGCGCCGCAGCCGGAGCGCTCCCCGCGGGCACCTCCGCACCTTCGGCGCCGGCAGCGCCCTCGGTCACCCCGTCCGCCGGGCTGCCGTCCTCTTTCACTATTTCCGGCGCCCCTTCCTCGGAGGCCGGCTCGGCAGGCGCCACCGTCGGATCGTCTGGATCAGGTTGAGCCAAGACGACCGGCGCAGCTAGCAAGGCACAGGACAGTGCCGCGCTGCCTATCCAAAGGTGACCCATTCTAAGGTAGCCCAATCTCATCGCAGCCCTCCGAGAAGCAAGCCTACGTATTCGCTCGAGTCGGCGAGCGAGGGGTTGTCCGCATCGAGCACCGTGGCGCCAAAGGCTCCGCTGGCGTGCAAAGCGATGAGCGCACGCCCGCCATCACCGCGCGTCACGTCGAACACGCTGTGGATCCCGTGGCTGAGCTTGAGGTTCAGCGGATGCAAGGATCCGAGATCGAGCTGGGCGATATCACTGCCACCACTGAGCCAGGCACGGGTGCCGGTCGAAGCAATGGTGACCGCGGCAGCGTTCGTCGCCGAGATCGGCGACGCCGTACGCTTGAGCAGATCGAGCACCATCAGCCGGTAGCCGTTGGTGGACCGTAGGAGCTTGAGGTGCTCATTCGGTGACGGCACATCATGGACCTGCCCAACCGGCTCATCCAGATCGAGGAGGTCGACCGCCTTGTAGGGAGTGCCCACCGTGGAGCCAAGCGCCACGAAAGCGATCTTGGAGCTCGAGCTCGACCAGAGCAGAGCCACATCGCTGCCCTCGTCGGTGGCGCCCACGATGTTGGTAATCAGGCTCAACTGCTCGAAGGGTGCGCCGAGATCAATTTCCGACGCGATGCCTGTGGCCGGATCGACGAGGGTGAGGGTTTGGCGCCCCGGCACCAGCGCCGCGAGCCGCAATCCACCGTCAGTTTCGACGAAGGAGATATCGCTGGGGGTGCCCCCTACGTGGACAACGTTAGGCGCCGCCCGGAACGTCTGGGGCGACTCTTCGTCCTCGGCGAGGGGCAACAGATCGACGACGATGACGTTGGGATCGCCTTTCACCTGAATGGCGATACGGGTGTCGTCGTCCCGCTCCGGGTCACCGTCGCTCACGGCAACGCCGCTCGGCACCAGGACATCATCGCCACCGGTGAGCTGAATGGTGATTTCAGGTCGGGTCAGGTCATCGAGATCAACCAGCGCCACGTCGCGGTCGGTCTGGACCACCAGCAAACGGCGAGCACCGCCGGGCACATCGAGCTCTGGGGTGAAAGTGAGCTCTTGAGGCCGCCCGCCAAAGCTCCGCAGCGTCTTGGGAAACGGGTTGTCCGCCCCAGGGCCGCGGCCCAACTCGACGAAGATCAGCTCGTTGGGGTTCTGCACGAACGAGGTATCACTCGCGCCGGCGAATACCACCGCGAACTCGGACTCGGGATCAATGGCGATGCCGCTCAGCGGATCGGACAGCTCGTAGCGGTGCTTGACCGAGGGCGGCGTCGTGTCGGCGATCACCGTCAGCGACGGCCCTTCGTCCTCGGCAGTGCGACGGGGCACGATGCCGAGAGACAGCACCATCAAGCGCGAGCCATCGACGGTGGTCTTGGCCGCCGCGAAGGACTTGCCAATGGACAGTGACGTGGGCGCGAGGCTCTTGTCACCGTTCACCGGCAACAGCAGGGCGCGGTTGGCTGGGGCATCGATGATGGCCGCCGCATTGGTCAACCCAAGGGCTACGACATTGCCGTCAATGTGGGCGTCCCAGATCTCATCTCGCTCGCCGCAGCCTAGCGTCGTGCCGACCGTGGCCAGCACGAGCCCAGCGCGACACCACCGAATCATGTTCTTGTTGCTCATGGCTCGCTCCCGTCGACCACCTCAGTGGCAAGCTCGAAGCCCGTCAGCGTGCGGACTTCTCCATCATCGAAATCTACGAAAGTGATACGGCCGTCCGGATGCTCTTGGGCCACGAACCCGCGATTCGCCCCGACCACGATGCCTGCCGACAACGGACGGCTGGCCAGTGGGAAAGCGTCGACCTTCAAGGAGGGCAGGTGGGCGACCACCATCTGGTAGGCCGAGTCGCCTTTGACGCCCGTCGCAAGCAGCACTCGATCGCCAACCGGAGACAGGGCAAGCGAAGCCAGCGCCTGGTCGAGCCCAACGATCTTGCTGGGCAACTCGGCCGCCACCGGCACGAGGCTGAAGGCCGCCGGGTAGCTCGTTCCCTGACCGCTTCCCAGCGTGTCGTGAAGCACTACGGCGTGGGTCGCGTCTGCCGTAGGAAAGACTGCCTTCACCGGGGCATGCAGCGCGATGATGCGGGGGTCGGGCGTCATGTCAGCGCTGTCGAACACCGTAAGCACCGGGGTCGGTTCCGCATTGGTATAGAGGAACGCTACGGAGCTTTCGGCGGCCAGGGCCACCGATCCGATGGTCACCGTGTCCACCGTGAACATCGGGAAAGTGGCAGGATCGCTGGCAATTTCTGGCAGGGGCAGCAGCGCCACCTGCGAGGTGTTGCGCACCACCGCCACGGCCACGGAGCCGTCTGGCGCCAGATCGAGGTCGGTCACTGGGCCCGGCAAAACCACGTCGGTGCGGGCGCCATCGTCGAGGGAGACCACCGTGATCTGGAAGTTGCCGTCCCGCCGCACCAGGGCAAAGGAGCCATCCGGGGTGATGGAAACGTCGCGAGAGGAGGTGTCCTCGAGCGGATCGTCGCTCAGTGGGACGTTCTTGACCACCGTGGGCTCCGAGCCATCGAGGGCTAGCACGCTCACGCCGTCCTCAGTCACCGCAAACAGGCGGCTCCCGTCGTCGTCGTAGCCGAGCGCCACAGGGCGATAGCCGACCGTCAAAGGCGTCGAGGTCTCATTGGCCAGATCGAGCACCGCGACGTCCTGGTAGCCATCAATGGGATCAGGCGCCTCGATGTCCCGCGCGTCAGTCCAAGCGGTGGCCCAGCGACCGTCCGCTGAGATGGCCCAACGGTTGCCCGAAGCCGGCACGGGCAACGATATCGCCGTTAGCGCCCCATTCGGAGTCGCCCGCAGCACGGTGGCGTCTTGGGACAGAACGTTCAACATCACGGCCACGTCGTCTTCGGCATCGGGCACCGCAGCCAGATAGGTGGGCCCGTTCCCTGCATCGACGACCTCGATTTCCAGGGTGGTCGCGTT
>JAUVCD010000906.1 GCA_030590865.1 Myxococcales bacterium
CAAGACCGGTTTTGGCGGGCCTGACGGTACCGTTACCGACCAGCAGATCGCCTACTCTCGGCGTCGCGCCGATGGCGGGGTCGGCGCCATCATCGTCGAGCCTTGTTACGTCGACACGGCGGGCAAGGAGCATCCGCGGCAGCTCGGTCTCGACCGGGACGACCAGGTCGCGGGTCTGAGCCGTCTCGTCGCTGCGATTCACGCTGGCGGCGCCCGGGCTATCGCTCATCTGAACCATGCGGGGCGGGCCGCAAATCCCAAGGCCGCGGGCCGCCCACCTGAGGCCCCCTCGACCATGGTCTGCCCCACCACCGGCGCTACCGCCGAGCCGATGAGTGAAGAGCGCATCGCCGAGATCGTCGACGCCTTCGCTTCCGCCGCCGGCCGCGCGCGGCAGGCAGGCTTTGATGCTATCGAGCTTCAGTGTGGGCTCGGCTACCTGGTCGCGCAGTTCCTTGCTGCCCGAACGAACCAACGCACCGATGCCTATGGCGGCGACCTGCAAGATCGTGAGCGCTTTGCTCATGACGTGGTGGGAGCGGTGCTCGAGGCCCTGGACGGCGAGCTACCGCTCATTGCCCGGCTATCGGCATCCGAGAAGGTGCCCGGCGGTCTCGAATCTGCCGACGCAGTGCGACTTGCTCAGCAGCTGAAGAGCTGGGGCGTGGCTGCCCTTCACGTGGCCAGCGGCTCGGCTTGTGATTCACCGCCCTGGTACTACCAGCACATGAGCCTGCCCGAGGGAGCCAACGAAGCGCTGGCCCAACCGATCAAGCAAGCGGTCGATCTGCCGGTCATCGTGGCTGGTCGCCTGGGAGATCCAGAGCGCATCGAGGCCATCATCGGTGATGGGCTAGCGGATTTCGTCGCCCTAGGTCGACCGCTGGTGGCTGATCCCGACCTGCCGCGGAAGTTGGGGGCCGGCGAAGCCGAGCAGGTGCTCGCTTGTGGGAGTTGCTTGCAGGGCTGCCTGGCCTCGGTCAAGGCGGGCAAGGGTATCGGCTGCATCGTCAACCCTGAGGTGGGGCAGGAAAGGGACCTGGAGGAGCCGGCCGCCGAGCCGCGACAGGTGGTCGTCGTCGGGGGAGGCCCGGCCGGGTTGACCGCTGCCATCGTGGCACGGCGGCGCGGGCATCGTGTCACGCTGCTCGAACAGTCGGAGCTTGGCGGCCAGTTCGCACTGGCGCCGCTGGCGCCTGGCAAAGCGGCGATGGCCCGTCCGCTGCACGCCCTGGTGGCTCAGGCGACCCGCGCCGGAGCGGAGATCCGCACCGGCACCAAGGCAACGATGGAAGGGATCGCAGCGCTTTCTCCAGACGTCGTGGTCCTCGCGGCGGGCGCATCGCCGAGCGCCTTGGCCATTCCTGGGCTAACGGACGCGGTGACCGGCAACGACGTGCTCACCGGGACCGCCGAGATCGGTAAGCACGTCTTGGTGATTGGTGGTGGGCTGGTCGGCATGGAGGTCGCTGAGCTATTGGGTCACCAAGGCAAGACCGTGACGATCGTCGAGCTGCTCGATGAGGTCGCCAAGGACATGGAGATGATCACCCGAAAGATGACCATGAAGCGGCTTACCGAGCTGCCGGTGACCATCCACACGGGCACCAAAATTGAGAGCTTCGCCGACGGGCAGGCGACGGTCCTCGGACCTGATGGGACCGGCACACTGGGGCCTTTCGACACGGTGGTGATGGCGGTCGGTACCCGCCCCAACCACGATCTACTACCGGCCCTCGAGGCCAGTGGCATGGAGGTTCAGGTCGTGGGCGACGCCCTCGAGGCCAAGCAAATCATGGGTGCCGTTCAATCGGCGTGGAAGGTGGCTCGTGCCCTCTAGTGGGGCTGCCTAGCTAGATGGACACTTCGAAACCTGCGGGCTGCCCACAGGTGTCACGACTGCTGGAACAACAGCGGCCTCACCGGGAGCAGCACACCAAGGAGCTCGCCGCCACCCTGACGGATGCGCTATCCGCAGAGGGCATTCGGGCTCAAGTTTCGTCGCGCATCAAGTCCCCCTGTAGCGCACAGGACAAGATGCTCCGCTTGGGTATCTCCCTGGCAAAGGTGCAGGACGCATGTGGTGTCCGCGTCGTCGTTGCCGACGTTCCGGACTGTTACGCGGTGTTGAAGAAGGTCCACCGGCTGTGGCCCTGCGTGCCAGAGGCTTTCGACGATTACATCGCTTCGCCCAAGGCCAATGGCTATCAATCGCTGCACACGGTCGTGCAACTGCCCTGCGGTCACCCGGCGGAGATTCAGATCCGAACGGTTCAGCAGCACCGTATTGCTCAGCGGGGTCGGGCTGCCCACTGGCGGTACAAACATGCTACGCCGACAGGCGGTCGGACCGGCGATGCCTAATCCCCCAGGTCGGGTCGGTGATCCGCGGCGGGACCAGGCGTTGTTCCGACGTCAGCCGCAGCCGCCCGCGACGGCCTTCTTCTTGCGGATCTTGACCTTGTGCTCGAAGGAGGGGGCGGTGATCTCTTTGTCCCCTGCCGCCGAGTGGGCCTGTGCATCTTCGGTCATGTCCAACCAGCAGTCGGTGGGGATCTGCTTGTAGGCCACCTCTGGATAGGCCGTATTGCAGCAATCACCCACGGCGCGCAGGTAGTTGTTGGCCCGCCGGTCGTCCAGGTGTTTGCCCGTCCTCGGCTTCAGCAGGCAAGGCGGTGGGGGAAAGACGCGGTGCCAATGGTTGATGCCCCCAGCGACGACATAGACGTTAGGTAGTCGCTGCGCGGCGAGTCGCTTCCAGGCCTCGGTCGCCGCCGTCTCGTCCCAGGACACGGTGAAGAAGACGGTGTTGTCCGGCATGGCGGCGAGCTGCTGTTGGACCTGTGGATCCGCCAGCTGTTGCAGGGTGACCCGCCGCGAGCCCTTGAGGTGGAAGAGGTGGTAATCCGCCTCGGGTCGCACATCGAGGACGACGGTACGCAGGTTGGTGTTGCGGGTGATCTCTGCCACCTCGCGGGGATCCACATAGATCTTACGGCTGGTCAGCTGTTGATTCGCTTCGGGGGCGATCCATGCCCAGCGT
>JAUVCD010000469.1 GCA_030590865.1 Myxococcales bacterium
GAGGGGTTCTCCCGTGAAGAGCTGGGTCACAAGGCCAAGCTAGAGGCCATCAAGACTGGAGACCTCGAGATACCTGAGCCCCAGAAAGTCCAGGACCTCAAGATCAGCGACTACACGGTCGAGGTCGCGGTGGAGGGGGACCTCAGCTACCAAGACTCGCTCATCCTGGCCATGAAGCGCGAGAAGGCAGCCTATCGGCTCTATACCGATCTGGCCGCCCTCGCCCAAGAGACCAAGCTGCGCCAGGTCTTCTTCGCCCTGGCCCAAGAAGAAGCCAACCACAAGCTGCGCTTCGAAATTGAATACGACGAGAACGTCTACACCGAGAACTGAGCCACCAACGCGACCTTCTTCTCGCACAAGTGAGCCCACCGAATAAGGAACAGAGCATCATGGGAAAGACCAAAGGACCGGAGCGAGCACAGGAAATGGTCGACGTGCTGAAGCGTTGGCAGGGCCTCGAGCGCCAAGCCATGAGCGACACCGCCGAGATCATCGAGGAGACCAAGAGTCCCCTCGTCACCATCATCATGGAGATCATTCGCCATGATTCGCTCATGCATCACCGGGTGCAGCAGTTCCTGATCGACACGCTGACCACCACGAACGTTGCGGTCAGCCGCGAAGACGTGGCGACCATCTGGGAGAAGATCGAGGCCCACGACAAGGTGGAAAAGCAGACCATCGAGATGGCCAAAGAGCTCCGAGAGAAGGCGTGGTCTCCCATCCACAAGCAACTGCTCGACTATCTGTTCACCGACGAGTCGAAGCATGATTCGCTGCTCGTGCAGCTCGACGAGGTCAAGAAGGGCATGTCCCAGGCCTCCGGCGGCTGACCTACCCTGCAAGAGTGTCACCTGGCCGTGGGCTGGCGCGCCCATGGGCCTGGTGTCGAACCGTCCCGCCGCGGCTCGAGCTCCCAAACCGGAGGCTCGAGCGCCGCGGTGGCGACGGCTCCTCTGAGCACCCGCAGTCGGTTGTCCCAAGCAACCTGCGGCGGTAGCGTTGCGCCCATCAACGAGCTGGAGGGGTCGAGCTACAGCTCGTTCTTCACCGGTCGACTCGACGCATAGGGATAGAGCCAATGAACAGCTCATTCAAAGCCGTCAAGATAACCGACCGAGTGTATTGGGTTGGCGCCATCGATTGGGAGCTGCGCAATTTCCACGGCTACCGGACGAGCCGAGGCACCAGCTATAACGCCTACCTCATCCTGGCCGACGAGATCACCCTGGTCGACACAGTTCGGCGACCGTTCTTCGACGAGATGATCGCTCGCATCCGCTCGGTGGTCGATCCCACCAAGATCCGCCACGTCATATCCACTCATTCAGAGCTGGACCACGCGGGCAGTTTGGGCCCGCTGCTCGAGGTCGCAACCTCGGCGAGCGTGGTGGCCTCCGCCCAGGGCAAGAGTGCCTTAGCTGCCCATTTGCACTGGGATCGGGACGTCGGCGTGATGGCCGACGGCGGGCGCATGAGCCTAGGGGACGCATCGCTCCGTTTTTTCGAAGCACGGATGCTTCACTGGCCCGACAGCATGTTTGCCTACCTCGAAGAAGAGGGCGTGCTGTTCTCCAACGACGCCTTCGGCATGCACTTGGCAAGCTCGGCGCGTTTCGCCGATGAGCTGGACGCAGGCATCTGCAACCGGGAAGCCGCCAAATACTTCGCCAACATCTTGCTGCCCTTCTGCGGGCCGCTGTCCAAGTTGCTTGGCGAGCTCGAGAAGACGAACCTCGACTTGCGGCTCATCGCACCGGACCACGGACCGGTGTGGCGACAGAAGCCGGAACAGATCATCGAGCGCTATGCGCGCTGGGCGACTCGTCCGTCGAGCGCCAAGGCCGTGGTGGTCTTCGACTCGATGTGGCAGAGCACGGACCAGATGGCCCGAGCGATCGCCGACGGGTTGGCCCAGGGAGGCCTTCAGGTCGAAGTGATGCCCTTGAAGGCCGCCCATCGCAGCGACGTAGCCACCGAGTTGCTCGACGCGGGAGCCCTGCTGGTTGGGTCCCCTACGCTGAACAATCAGATGTACCCCACCATGGTGGGGCTGATGAGCTATCTCAAAGGGCTGCGCCCCCAGGGTCTCATCGGAGCCGCCTTTGGCTCCTACGGCTGGGGTGGACAGGGCGTCGCACAGCTCGACAAGGCGCTCGATGAGATGGGCGTCGAGCGGGTCGAGAAGGGGCTGCGGGTTCGTTATGTGCCCGACGGCGAAGCTTTGGCGAGCTGTCACGCACTCGGACAGCGGGTGGCCGCGAGATTGAAGGAGAAGCTGGCATGAAGAGCTACGAATGCGAGGTCTGCGGCTACGTCTACGATCCCGAGACGGGCGATCCTGACTCGGGCATCGCTCCAGGGACGGCCTTCGAGGACATTCCAGAAGACTGGGTCTGTCCGGTCTGCGGTGTGGGCAAAGACCAGTTCAGGGAAGCGACTTGAGTCACGCCCCTGACAGCAAGTGCCCCGCGACAACATAGTTTGATGCCCTGAGCTGGCTTGCCCAGCTAGTAGGAAGCAACGGTGACAGCATGCTGAATGATCGAATGCAAGACGCGCTCAACGAGCAAATCAACGCAGAGCTCTATTCCTCGTACCTTTACATGTCGATGGTGGCCTATTTCGACTCCCTCAACTTGGTGGGCGCCAGCCATTGGATGCGGGTCCAGGCCCAAGAAGAAATGGCCCACGTGGTCAAATTCTTCGACTTCATCAGCGAGCGGGGAGGCCGGGTGATCCTCAAGCCGATCGCCGGACCGCCGACCGAATGGGACTCGCCGCTGGACGCCTTCGAGGAGACCTACCGTCACGAGTGCGAGGTGACGGGCCTGGTCAACACGCTGGTCGATCTGGCCATCGAGCTCTCAGACCACGCCACCAACAACATGCTCCAGTGGTTCGTCTCCGAGCAGGTCGAAGAAGAGTCCAGCGCTGACGCGGTGGTGCAACAGCTGAAGCTGATCGGAAGCGACGGCCACGGTCTGTTCATCATCGACCGTGAGCTCAGCCAACGCGCCCTGCCTCAGACCACCGGGACCGGCGCCGCCGCAGGCGCGTGAGCTAGGCTCAGGACTTCCAGAGCCCGTGGACGTTGCAGTACTCGCGGGCGCTGACCTGATCGGCCTGAACCGCGAAGACCGCCTCGGGCGCGTCGCCAGGGGACAGGAACTGTAGGTAGACCTGGTCGCCAGCGATGAGCTCGATCCACTCGATCTGATGGGCTTGTTCCATCGGATGAGGAACGCTGCCGACCTTGACCTTGGTGCCATCAGCGACCTTCTCGATCACCGGCACGTGCTTCTCGGTGGTCGAGTCGGCGGTCTGCTCGTCCAGCAGATCCATGGGCTTGCCGCAGCAGACCAGCTGGCCACCGCCGGCGTGGAGCACCTCGACGATGTTTCCACAGAGTTGGCACTTGTAAACTTGGAGCTTCTCAACGGCCATTTGTCTCTCCTGGGTATGGGCTCCCCCATAGCGCGGCTGCCAACCCCTGTCTCGACCGCTGGTGTCTCACCGACCACCAGACGAGACAGCTGGGCAGCCGGCGAGACAGGGGCCGGGCCATGATTGAGTGTCCGAAAGGCGTAGAGAGCCGCGCTGAGCGGGAGATTCTGGCGCGAGAGGGCGGGTTGAGCGCCTGGCATGCCCCTTGCTCCACAGAGCTGCGCCTGGCCTCAGAGCAACCAATGGCGCGTGTCGCGCCTCGATGACCGCCAGGCCCACAAGAGGGAGCTCACTATGGCGGACCTAAGCACAAGCTACCTGGGCATCGAGCTCGACAACCCGATCGTGGTGGGGTCCTGCTCCCTGTCCAAGAAGATCGACACCATCAAGCAGATCGAAGACGCCGGCGCCGGTGCGCTAGTGCTCAAGTCGCTGTTCGAAGAGCAGGTGCAGCTCGAACAAGAAACACTCAGACAGGAGCTGGAGCGCTACCAAGACCTCTACGCTGAGGCCCAGTCCCTCTTTCCAGCGCTCGAGAACAGTCAACCGAAGGAGCACCTCTACTGGGTCGAGCGGTCCAAGAAAGCGGTGTCGATCCCGGTGATCGCTAGCTTGAACGCCGTCTTCGAGCCGACCTGGGTGCAATACGCTCGCCAGCTCGCCGACACAGGTGTCGATGCCCTGGAGCTCAATTTCTACTCCTTGCCCTTGGACCCATCGCAGACGTCCAACGACATCGAGCAGCGGGAGCTCGACATCTTCGAGAAGGTCCGGGCCGCAGTGAAGATCCCCATCGCGGTCAAGCTGCACGCCCACTACACCCACGTCTTGAACGTGGCCAAAGCCTTCGACGACCGCGGGGCCAACGGCGTCATCCTGTTCAACCGCCTGTTCCAGCCGGACATCGACATCGAGACTGAGAAGGAGAGCCAAGCCCAGGTGCTCAGCTCCGGCGGAGGCAGCTCGGCGGCGCTGCGCTGGACGGCGCTGCTCCACGGTCAGCTGAAAGCGGACATCATCGCCAGCTCAGGCATTGCCTCCGGCAACGATGCGGTAAAGCTGCTGCTTGCCGGTGCCACAGCCGTGCAGGTCGTCAGCGCCTTGTACTCCAAGGGCATCCCGCACATCGATACGATGAAGCAGGAGCTGAGCGACTGGATGGGGCGCAAGGGATATGCCACCCTCGCGGACTTCCGAGGCAAGGTGAGCAAACAGAATGTTGCCGACCCTTGGGCCTTCGAGCGGGCCCAGTACCTGAAAGCCCTGCTCGGGTTCGATTGATTGAGAAAAACCGAACCGAGGAAAACGGAGTCGAGGAAGACGGAGCCGGGGAAAGACATGAATCTCGAAGAAGCAATCAAGACGTCCATCGAATACGAGAACAAGGTCAAGGCCTGTTACGACGAGGCCCAGGCGCAGACCAAGGACGAGGTGGCCAAGAAGGTCTTCCGCCTGCTCGCCATCGAAGAGCAGGGCCATGTCGACTACCTCCAACTGCGCCTGGAAGAGTGGCAGAGCAGCGGCAAGATCACCGTCGAGGAGCTCGCGACCACCATTCCTGATGGAGACCAGATCGACAACAGCCTGAACGCGGTGGAAGACAAGCTGCAGTCGACCAAGCCCAATGAGGCTGAGCTCGATCTGCTCAGCAAGGCGCTGGAGGCCGAGCGAACGACCGCCGCCTTCTACCAAAAAATGGTCGGCGAGTTGGACAATGAGGGGAAGCGTTTGTTCGAGCGGTTCGTGGAGATCGAGGAGGGCCACGTGGCCATCGTCCAAGCCGAAATATCCGCGGTGAGCGGCTTCGGCACCTGGTTCGACATGAAGGAGTTCGACCTGTCCGGAGGAGCGTGAGCTAGGTCTTGGCCCCAAAGGCGCTGCGGTCTCGCGCGCCCCTAGCGGGGCGAAGGGCGCGCGATCCCTTCGCTAGCACCCCCGATTGGCCGACTAGAGTTTTTTTCTCGGGGTTTTTCAAAAACCCCGCCCCATCGCCTTCGGCGACGGGGCCCGTGTGCCCGGCATGGGCGCCATCCTGGAGGTGCAAGTCCTCCCGTGAGTAGGTCACAACAAGCGAAGGGAAGCACAAGTGCGGAAGGGCGACCGACCGTGCGGAGGAAGTGTGGAACGAAGTCGCGCGCCGATGGACAAGAACCAGATACGAGGCGCGAAAGGCCGGGGCGAGTGGGCGGGACACCACAAAGCCGCCGTGATCAAGGGCCTGAGCGTAGATGTGGCGGTGGTGCGACGAAGGATGGTGTTCTTACCCGGGGAGATCTCGTCTTGGGCCTGAAAGGGCCACGTGTGCGGCGACGCAGGCGGAGCGAGAAGTCAGCAGAGGTCGTAGTAGGCCCCGCCGTGAGGCGCTGCCGAAGGACCAAACGACAGGAAGGGCGAGACGAGCGGTCGTCTCGGTGGAGTCATGGCCCAGGAGTCTAAGCAATTGGAGCTGTTTTCGAGCCCGAAGGGTGAAGCCCAGAAGGCAGCAGGCAGTGGGCAAGCATCACCGGCGACAACCGAAACCGAGCGCCTGGCCACGAGTGCGCTGATGGAGCAGGTGGTCAACACCAGCAACATCGAGCGTGCGATGAAGCGCGTGAAGCGCAACAAGGGCAGCTGCGGCATCGACGGGATGACGGTGGCAGAGCTTCCGGAGTGGTTTCGGCATCAATGGCCAGGCGTACGGGAGCACTTGCTCTTGGACACCTACCAGCCGCAACCGATCCGGCGGGCAACGATTCCAAAACCGGGAGGTGGTCAGCGCGAGTTGGGTATCCCGACGGTGGTGGACCGCCTGATTCAGCAAGCCTTGCTCCAAGTCTTGCAGCCGGGATTCGACGCGGGTTTCTCAGAGCATAGCCATGGTTTCCGACCAGGGCGGAAAGCGCACGACGCTGTGAGCGAAGCGCGCCAGTACATCCAGGCCGGCAAGCGGTGGGTGGTGGACGTGGACTTGGAGAAATTCTTCGACCGCGTGAACCACGATATGCTCATGGGGCGGCTCGCCAAGCGACTCCGGGACCGTCGTGTGCTGAGGCTCATTCGCGGCTACCTCAACGCCGGCGTGCTGGTGAATGGGGTAGTGGTGGAGCGTTACCAGGGGACTCCGCAAGGAGGCCCTCTGTCGCCGCTCCTCGCAAATGTGTACTTGGACGAAGTCGACAAGGAGCTGGGGCGACGGGGCCACGCATTTGTCCGTTATGCGGACGACCTGCGCGTCTACGTCGGGTCAGAGCAAGCTGGTCACCGCGTGATGCGGTCACTGGTGAAACTCTTCGGCAAGCTCAAGCTCCGGGTCAACGATTCCAAGAGTGCGGTGGCGGAGGCTCACCGCCGTCCCTTTCTCGGCTTCGCCTTCCGGCGACGAGGAGGAACGGTGAAGCCCATCTTGGCCACCCACGCCCGCAAGCGTTTCAAAGACCGGATCCGTCAGCTCACGCGACGTGTCCGGGGACGAAGCCTGGACACGGTCATCGCGGAGCTTCGGAGTTACATCACCGGATGGAAGGCGTACTTTCGTCTGGCCGAGACTCCGAGTGTCTTCAAGCGACTTGGCGGCTGGATCAGGCATCGCCTGAGGGCCTACCTCCTCAAGCAGTGGAAACGCGGACCCACCATGTATCGAGAGCTGCGAAAGCTCGGCGCCTCTCACGATGTCGCCGGCGCTATCGCCTACGGCCCTCACAAGTGGTGGCGAACGTCCCATCGCCTGATGAATGGGGCCGTCTTCAACCGCTTCTTCCAGGGAAGGGGGCTACCCGGCCTTGAAGCGTGAGCTCAACCTGTCGAACCGCCCGGTGCGGACCCGCATGCCGGGTGGTGTGGGAGGGGCTCGCCGAGGGATCTTCCTCGGCGCCCCTATCCCGATCACCCAAAAACCGCTTCGCGGAAAAAAGGGGGGGGCGAGCCAGCAACTAGCTAGTTGGCGGCTCGAACCGCCTGTCTTTTCGGAGCGCCTCTTGGGCCAGAGCTTAGCTGGCCGATCTAGAAGCTGCCGGTCAGGCTGAAGCCCTGATAGGCAGGCCCGACCGACACGCCAACATCGAGCCCGGTGGGTGAGCTGGCCTGGCTCGATGACGAGCCACTGCCCAGGAAGTACCACACCAGGCCACCGCCGATGGCCAAGAG
>JAUVCD010000010.1 GCA_030590865.1 Myxococcales bacterium
CGAGCGTTCCGCCACCGATGAAACCCACCGTCGAGAGCGCGGCGAGCCAGTCGTAGCCCCGCACCACGCCGGCGTGCTCCGGGTGGCAGGGGTCGTCGCCGCAAGCCTCGTCGAGATCGGCGTCCAGGGCGATGGCGCCCGCGCCGGCGCCGATGCCCGTGACCAACAGGACCGAGCCGATCACGAGTGAGACCGTGCCCAGCCGCCGTTGTCGGTCCCCCGTACTGCCTGGCGGAACATCCTTGGCCCCTTCGCCGACGTAGGGACTTGGCTCCCAGCCAGGTGGCGGAGCGTCTGGATCGCTGCCAGCCCAGGTCCCCGTGGCGCGACCCAAGGGCACCACCTCCACGCGCAGCAAAGCACCGCAGCCGTCGGGGGGCGCCTCGTCCGTCGAGGCAGCGAGCTGGCAGCGCGCCCGGTCGCCGTCGCGGTTGAGCATCTCCCGCTCGGCACTGCTCTCGGCGCCCGCCTCGGCGCCGAACGCCTCGGCCCCTGCGCCTACCGTCGCAGAAGCGCTGGCAGAGAACTCGAAGGCTCCGGCAGTGATAGCCGCCACGACATGAGTAGCCCGACTGCACACGCCCTCTAGCTCGGCAACCTTGATTTGCGGTCGCTCAGCCTCGAAGGTGCCGATGATCGACATGTCCACTCGCAACTCGCCGGCAGCCTCGAGCTTGCCCTCGAACTTGGCGGCAAACATGGGGATCGCTGCATAAAGCTCGTCAGCGTTGCGGATGCGGACGTGGTCCTCCTTGAGCGTCACCGGAACGTAGCGGTACTCGCCAGGCGCCGAGCATTGCCGCAGCACCTCCATCTCGCAACCGGTGTAGCGAACGACCACCGTGCCCCGCTTCTGCTGCGCCTCGAGCGCGCCACGGTCGGCGGCAGGCCACTCGACGATGAGCGGTCGGGTCTGGCTGACCTTGACCGAGCACTTGGTCTGACCCCGTGGGCGATACTCGGGCGCCGTGGCCATGCCCGAGGCCAGGTTGGCACCGCCACAGCCGATCTGGGCGAGCGCCATGAGCCCGAGCAGTCCGAGGCGGCCCCTGGGGCCACGCAAAGGCTTCGTTCGATCACTGCGGTGCACGCCCATCACCTTCCGTCACCCCGCCCATTAGAAGCGCCACACCGGCGCGAGCGCGCCGCCCGCCCCCGTCCCAATCTCGTCGGGCGCCAGCAACTCGAAGTGCGTCCCGCCTGCCGCGACCATCAGGATGCCAGCCACCAGGAGCCCGCCTCCGGCGCCGAGCATCACGTTGCCAGCCACGCCCAGGTCCGACATGCTACCGGTCGCGGTGCCCACCTCGATTACGGCGAAGATCCCGCCGAGCAACGCGGAAGTGCCCCCAGTCGCCAGCAGCACAGTGCCCCAGCCGTAGAGCGCCCCGTAGCCCGCATCGACACGGGCCACCAGATCGCCTGTCTGGTCCTCGAGCTGGAACCGATCGGAGGTCGGCACCCCTTCGCCGGCGAAAAAGAACTCGGCGCTATTGCGACCATCAACGATGGTGTCGCAAGGGCTCTGGCAGATGACCTCGGTCGTCGGCAGCATGGTGAGCACGCCGCCCACCTGCGCCACCGTCGAGGCGCCGGTGCGGAAGAGCCGCACGTTCGGCTCGTCGCTCGCGATGTGGATTCGGACGACGCCGGGCTGAGGCGCTGGCGGAGCAACCTTCTCCATGCCGACCAGCCCGCCGAGCACGCCGATGGCCCCGACCCCAGTCGCAGCGCTCGACTCGTCCGGCTCGTCCGGCTCGTCCGGCTCGTCCGGGCCGTCCGTCCGCGGCGACCCGGCATGCTTGCCCCGTTCGACCTCGTCCACCTCGGACCATTCGATCGTGCGCCGCTTACCGCACACCACGATCACCACGTGCTTGTCCGGCTCGACAGCCACCACCCTGCCGCGAAGCATCCCACCGTTGGCCAACGACACCTCGTCGTCGCCCCCGCAGGGGTCAGCGCTATCGTCCCCGCCTGCCCCCGCGCTCGCGGCCCAAAGCGACACGAGCGACAGAGCAGCGACCGTCAGACCACGCCGTGGCTGGATGCGAATCATAGGGGGCAAGGGATCGTCACTCCTGCGGTTGCACTCTTGCTGGGTCGTGTAGCCAGGCTGCCGCGGCACGGCAACCAGCATGGCCCGTTACCGGCCTAGGCTGCGCTCCGCATGTCACTGCGGCGGCACGTGATCTCATACGATGATCGCCCTCCACTCCTTCCCAGCGATGCGCGCCCGCCGTGCACCCGACCGGTCGCAGCAACCGCTGGGCTTGTTCGATCAGGGCAGCTCCACTACAGATCCACGCCCGCGAGGAGAGGCTATTGCAATGAAGACGCTCAAGGACTTCCTGACGGTCATCGATGCCCAAACGCTCATCGTATCGGCGCTGGCCATAGGCTCCACCTACCTGTGCCTGCGGTACGGGCTGATGGCCGACATTCCCACGGGCCTCATCGGCTTGGCGGTGGTGTTCCCCATCGTGTTCTCCATCAACACGGCCTACAAGCGACGGGAGGAGGCCTTGCGCTACTTCGGCAGCCTCAAGGCCCACGCCATGTCGCTCTACTTCGCCCACCGAGATTGGGCGCCAGAGGACGGCGAGGCACCGTCGACGCACAGCAATTCGGAGCACAGCGATCGCGTCCGGGGGCTCATCGAGGAGCTGCTCACCTCGCTAGGCCAGTATCTGGCCAAGGACGGACGGACCGCCAAGCACCTCAGGGCGATGTTCGACGTATTTTCCCGCCTGTCGACCTCCCACGAAGCGCTTCGGGCCGCCAAGGTCCCGCCCAACGAGATTTCCCGCGCCAACCAGTACCTGAGCAAGATCATCACCGACTTCGAGCGCATGCGAAATATCGCCGAGTACCGCACGCCTGTGTCCCTCCGCGCCTACTCGGTGGTCTTCCTGAATGTCTTCCCGGTGGCCTTCGGCCCCTACTTCGCCACGCTCTGTACCAAGAACGAGGCGTTTCCATCGGTCGGCTACGTGGTGGCCGTGATCTACAGCCTGGTCCTGGTCAGCCTCGACAACATCCAAGAGCACCTCGAGGATCCTTTCGACAACATAGGCACCGACGACATCAACTTGAACGTGCTCGACGAGTACCGAGACGTCCTGGCGCTGTAACGCCCCCACCAGCGACCCCCCTGGGGCAGATTTCCGCAGAGCGGGCGCAGAGCGGGCGCACAGCAGGCGCGCAGCAGGTATGCTGGTGCAAACCGTCACAAAGCAAAGCGAGCGCCATCCTCGCGGAGCAGCCGATGCCAGACGACAAGACAGATGGACCGCCGACGCACCGATGGGGCGTACAAGGTCTTGGAGCGCAGCCCTTGGGCGAGCCGCAGGTGAACCCGTACCAACCACCTGAAGACGAGGTCAGCCCCACCGTCGACGAGCCGACCGTGCCAGCCGAGGACATAA
Organism: Myxococcales bacterium; assembly: GCA_030590865.1. Taxonomy (GTDB): domain Bacteria; phylum Myxococcota_A; class Polyangia; order Polyangiales; family Polyangiaceae; genus JAPYTK01. The sequence goes on from JAUVCD010000010.1 coordinate 3,429, forward strand.
GTGACCCGGTCACGGTCCCCGCGGACACACAGCGCTTCGGAGCGCAGCCCCTGAACCAGCAGCAGCTGAGCTCACCCAACCCATCGGAAGGCGAGGCAAGCCACACCGACGACGAGCCAACCTCGCCAGCGGAAGAAACGTCTGGGCCAATTACGGTCCGCCCGGGCGCACAGCAGCTCGGAGCAATGCCTCTGGGCGGGCAGCAGCTGAGCTCCTACCAACCACCTGAAGACGAGGCGATCCCTTTTGCGTCCCAGCCGAGCTCGCCCGGCATGGCGCCGCCGTCTGATGATGGCGCGCTGCCCTTTCAGGCCCGCCAGCCTCCTCAGGACGCCTTGCCACCGCCGCCGCTACCGCCGCCACCACCGGCTCCCGAAGCGCCTCCTGGGAAGCATACCCAGACGATCGACCTGGCCGCGCTTCATGCAAGCATACCCACCGGACTGCCTTTCGAAGCTGCCGAGCCGCCGCTCGAGGGGGACAGACCGGCCGGTCCGCCGGTATCCGCCGAGCCGCTCGGGCCGCACGCCGCTGCAGGCGCGACGGTGGTCCTAGATGATGGGGAGCTCGCCGCGCAACTGCGCGAGGCGCTGCCTTTCCTGGGCGAGGAAGGCGGCGGCCTGCCTCCTCAGGCAAGCGTCCCGTCAGCAACGCCCGCCGTGGGCAGCGCCACCCTCGATCTGGACGTCGATCGAAGCGCGCTGCTGCCCCATGGTCCGCCCCAAACGCCCCCCCAGGTCACCGGGGCTGGTCCTGGCCGACCGCCACTGCCCCCAATGCCGCTAGGGCAGCCTCCCGCCGTGGTCCCTGCCATGACCACTCCGGCAGCGGCGCCCCCAACCCATGGCGTCGCGACCTCGCCGCATCAGAAAGACCTGGCGCGCTACGGGCGCGTCAAGGCCGCGCTGCTCGACGGTGCGAAGAAGAACGACACGCTGCACGCCAACGAGGTGAGCTACGAGGAATGGCTCAGACTCGAAGCGCTCTTTGGCAGGCAGCAGGGTGACGATGTCGATGGCCGAGCCGTCCAAGACGCCATCGCCGAGGCGAGACGAGAGCGCCAAGCGGAGACGAGCGGAGGCCACGCAAGCGAGACGGACATGCTCGCCTTCGCCGCACTACGCGCGGAGGTCGAGGCGAGCGGCGACGCGAAAGGCACGCTGCAACGGCATGGCCTCACGCCACGCGAGTTCCGGGACGTGAAACGCAGCTGGAGCCGCCGCGCCCTCGGGGACGACCACATCGCAGGCCAGCTCCGCACTGCCCTGGCGGCGGCGCGGCGCAACCAGATCGGCATCGCGCACTAGCTGCCCTCAGGCAACGTCAATCCACCGGCATGGACACCTGGCGCATCATCGACAACCGCACACCCTGCGCGACCCGTTGCGTAGTGGTGCACGATCGACATGGTCAGGAGCGACTGGTGGCGATCGTCAAGCTCACCTGGAACGTGTCGCCCATCGGGGGGGTGAGCTTGGCCATGCCCCAGTCACCGATCCGTCTGGCGGACGTCCCCGAAGAGCTCGATCCGCCGGAGCGCGCCGGCGCCCGCTCCCCCAGCGATCTTTGTGAAGAGAAGCCCGGCACGGACGTGTTCTTCGTGGGGCAGGCCTATCCGCCAGCTGCGAAGGCCACCTGGGTGCAAGCCAGCGTGCGAGTCCAGGCGCACCAGGAGCTGCGCCAAGCATTGAAGGTTTACGGCCCGCGGGTGTGGCGCGTCAGTGCCCTAGGAGCCGTGAAGCCGAGCACCCCGGGAGTGATGGGGGTCACGCCGATCACCTACGCGCGGACCTTTGGTGGCGACGTGCCCGGCCCTGATGACACCCGCCTGCGGGAGGAACGCAACCCCATCGGGATCGGTCTCGCCGCCGATCCGATGGAGCTCCTCAACCAGCCGGTACCTGAGATTGAGAGTCTGCAAGCCCCGCTCGACTCGCGCGCGCCGGCCCCTGCCGGCTTTGGGCCGATCGCCAGCCACTGGCAACCCCGAGTCAACCACGCCGGCACCTTCGACGCCGCCTGGCGACAACAACGAGCGCCGCTGCGCCCAGAGGATTTCGATCCTCGGTTCCACAGCTGCGCCAGTCCCGGCTTGTGGAGCGAGGCCCCCCTGCGGGGCGATGAGCCGATCGAAGTCCTGGGCGCGACGCCCGAGGGGCGTTGGATCTTTCGGTTGCCGCTCTACCAGCTCTGCTTCCTGGCCGATCTCGGCGCGGAGCCTGTCGAGCTCGACAATCACCTCGATACGCTGCTCATCGATGGCCACGAGGGACGGGTCGAGCTGACCTGGCGCGCCAGCCTGCCGCTGCCGCGCAAATCGGAGATAATCCGCAGCATCCGCATCTACGGCAGCGAATTGCCTGCTGCCGTGATGGCCGATGTCATCGAACGGGTCGATCGGACGCCGGACTCCACAGCGCCCCCATCCCAGGAGAACACCGCGTGACACGAACTGCTTTGTCAGTCGAAGCGCAGCTCGAGCTGCCTGGCCACTTTCGACTCGTGACCTTTTCGCTCGAGGAACGCATCTCGGTGCTCACCCGAGGCGAGCTGGAAATCGCCTGCGACCAGCCGATCGACACCGCCTCGCTGATCTCCACCGACGCCGTCGTGACGGTGCGCTACGAGAGCCAGCCGGCACGCCACTGGACCCTCAAGGTCGGCTCCGGGCGCTTCGAGCGAGTGGTGCGCAACGCTCTGCGCTACCGCTTCGTGTTGCAAAGCCCGCTGTGGCGCCAGACCCATACGGAGAATGTGCGGAAGTTCCGCAACCTGTCCTCGAAGGACATCATCAGCACAATCCTCGGCGAGGGGCTCGTAGCACACCGCTGGAACATCCAGCGCCCCCCTCCGGTGCGAAAGTTCTGCGTGCAATACGGGGAGAGCAACCTCGACTTCGTGCTGCGGCTGCTCGAGTTCGAAGGGATTTTTTACACTCTCGACGACGATGGCGTGCTCGTCCTGGAAGACAACTCGGCGGGGGTGAACGGACTCGCGGGCGGCGCCCACTTCGAGCTCATGCGGAACGCCGGCTCGCTGGAGGCAGGCGACTGGGGGATCAGCGAGTTCCGAACCGGCCGCCAGATCGCCTCAGGCAAAGCAACGGTGAACGACTTCAACTGGAAGACGCCGAGCGTCGACCTCTTGAAGACGAGCAGCGCCGACCGGGACGCCGAGCTGGAGATCTACCACTACCCCACCGGCTATCGAAAGCCAGGCCAGGGCGCCTTCCTCTCCCAGATCCGCGCCGAGGCACTGCATGCAGAGGCCAAATACGTCGACGGTAAGTCCAACGTCGGCACCATGATGCCAGGCCGGAGCTTCACCTTCGGCTCCGATGCCGGCGCCCTCTTTGCAGGCGAGTACCTGCTCGTGTCGGTCAGCCACGAGGCGCATGACACTTCTTTCGACCTCGAGGATCGGGAGGGGCAGATGACCTATGTCAACCGCTTCCGGGCGATCCCCAAGGCCGTGCCCTTCCGCCCCCCACTGCAAACCCCACACCCCTCCCTGGCAGGCTGCAACACCGCCAAAGTGCGCGGCCCGGCGGGTAGCGAGATCCACACCGACACCTTCGGTCGCTTTCGCGCGCAGTTCCATTGGGACCGCGAAGGGGTCGGCACCGACGACGACTCGCGCTGGGTGCGCAAGCTGCAGGAGTCCGCCACCTCGATGAACCTGGCGCGCGTCGGGTGGGAGGTCACCATTGCCTACATCAACGGCGATCCGGATCGGCCCATCGGCATCGCCCGTGAAGTCAACGGCATCATGATCCCGACCTACGGGCAGCCTGCCCAGAAGATGGTGATGACCACCAAGACGCCATCGTCACCGGCCACCGGCGGCTTCAACGAGCTCAAGCTCGACGACACGTCAGGCGCGCAGATGTTCTACATGCGCGCCGAAAAGGACATGCTCAACGCGGTCCGCCACGACAAGACCGAGAAGGTCGGCAACAACGACGCCAATTATGTTGGCTCCAACTTCAGCCGCGCAGTCACCGGCAACCAGGACATAACCATCGGGGCCAACAACCTCTACACCATCGGTGCCACCTTGAGCCGTAACGTGGTGGGCAGCCGCTCGCTCAGCGTTGGGGCCAGCGAGACCATCAAATCAGGCGCGGCCATTCTCAACCAAACGAGCGGCAACGAAACCGAGACCGTCGGTGCGCTGCGCTTCACCTTCACCGGCACCCCGGTCATGCCGGACGTGAAGGCCCAGGCCAAGGCCAAGGCCACTCAGGTGATCACATCCCTCGGCTCGGGCGCCGACGTTGGCGAAATGGCGAACCCCTTGGCGCTCATGAGCAACATGGGCAGCATCAGCCGCTACAGCAAGGTGCTGATGAACCGGATGGTAGGCGGCGCATTCATCGGTGTCGCCATCGAGAACATCACCGCGGTCGTCAAGAACCTCTACCTGGAGACCGTGGGCGGCGCCTTCCTGGGCGTAGCCGGCGGGACCATCAATCAGGTGATCAGCGGCCCACTCACCCACACCGTCGGCGCGGTCGAGATGCGCCAGTCCACCCTCGACATGACGGCCTCCTCGCCGGTCACGACGATGACCGCGGGCATGAACATCACCTTGACCGCCGACGAGAAGATCGAGCTGCGCAGCGATCACATCATCATCGAGGCGAGCGAGAGCCTCGCGTTCAGTCAAGGGGACTTGCTCCTCAAGCTCGAACCCGACCAGGTCACCCTCAAAGGCGCGCTGCGGCTCGAAGCCCCCGACAAGGTGGTGGTGAGCGGCAAAGACGACAACCTGACGGAGCTCTGAGATGACCACGCACGACATCGAACGAGTCCAGCTGACGGTCAACGGTCTCGACCTGGAGGTGGTGGGCCTGCTGGGAGAGGAGCGGCTCAGCGAGCTGTTCACGATCCGGATCACCTGCAAGACAAAATCGACAGAGGTGGATCCGGCGAGCCTGGTCGCAGGCGAAGCGGCGATCACGCTGAGCAACGCCTTCGAAGACCAGCGTGTCGTCACGGGCCTCGTCACCGAAGCGCAGGACATGGCCCACGAGGACGGCACGGCGATCCTCGAGTTGATCGTTCGCCCCAAGGCCTACCCGCTCACTCTGGGTCGGGACTGCCGCGTGTTCCAGGACATGAGCGTGGCGGAGGTCACCCGTGATGTGCTCTCCCGCGGTGGCGTGCCGCAGCGGTGGGACATCACCGGCACCTATGCGCCCCAGGTCTACGTCGCTCAATACCGAGAAAGCGATTGGCGTTTCGTCACCTGTCGGCTGGCCGCGGCAGGGATCTACTTCTGGTTTGATCACGCAGGTGGTTCGACCACGGTCTTCGCGGACAGCTCTGCCGCGGCGCCGGACATCGCCGGACTGCCTGTGCTGCGTTTTGCCTTCGAGTCGGACGCCAAAGCCAGTGAGGACATCGTCTCCGAGCTTGGCGCTTGCTCGACGATGGTGCCCAACGCCTTCGCGGTGGGGTCGTTTGATCCAATGCGGCCAGACACCCCGGTGACCGCCTCGGGCGGGGCGGGGGGCTTCGAGATCTACCGCGCACCAGGCGCGGGCCCCGCAGACGATGCTGGTTGCGCGGCCCTGGTGGCGCTCGGTGCAGAAGGTGCAGCGGCGGCAGGCGCCGGCATAGCAGGCAAGACGACCTCGGTACGATTGGCGCCGGGACTGGCGTTTTCAGTCGCCGGCCACGATCAGCACGACGGCACCTACCTGGTCACGGCGGTACGCTACGAAGTGACGCAGCGTCGCCGGGACAAGGACACGCCCTCTGGCTACTCCTACACCTGCTTTTTCGAAGGCATCGACAAGAGCGTCACCTACCGCCCCCCCGCCTTGCCCAGTACAGCCAAGCAAGCAGGCTTGCAGTCAGGCGTGGTCGTCGGAGCGCCGGGTGAAGAAATCTATACCCGCGGCAGCGGCGAAGTGCGCTTCCAATTGCACTGGGATCGCATTGGTGGCCGGGACGACAAGGCCGGACGGTGGGTGCGGGTCGCCCAGCGAGGCACAGCCGAGTCCATGCTGCTGCCGCGCATGGGTTGGAACGTCCTGAGCTACAACACCGAGGGCTCCACCGACGAGCCGCGGGTTCTCAACCGGGTGCACGACGCCGAGCATCCGCCGGCCTACCCGCTGCCTGCTAACAAGACCCGGGTGGTGTTCAAGACAGCCACCACGCCGGGCGGCGGCACCTTCAACGAGTACTATTTCGAAGACCGCCAAGGCGCCGAGGAGATGTTCATCAACGCCTCGCGAGACATGAAGATCCGCACTCACAACGTCAAGAGCGAGGTGATATCAAGGGACAGTTTGCGTGTGGTGGCCGCCGATGTGGACACCACCATCGGCTACGACCTGGACCAAAATGTGATGTCGAACCAGTCGATCGCAATCGGCGGCGACGAAGAATTCAACGTCTCCGGTGACCGCAGCAAAGCGGTGGCCGCAAACGAAACCGTAACGGTCGGCTCGACCCGCAAGGTGCAGGCTACCGACGGGCACGACATCGTCGTTGAGGGCACCCGCTCCTTGTCGGTGGGCGCAGCGCTGATCGACGCGACCCTGGGCACGATCTCGAGCCACTCGTCCGTGGCCGCAAGCCGCCTCATTGGTGGCGTATCGCTCAAGGCGACGAGCAAGACGCTCACTGAAGACGTCGGCGGTCTCACCGTGCAAACCATTGGAGGCATCAAGCTCGAAATCTCAGGCAGCGATCGCACCACCGATGTGAAGGACACCTATACCGAGACCATTGGCATGCTGATGATGCTCGACACGGACACGTCCTACATCGACAGCGCAGACGAGACGGCCACCTGGACCGCTGGACAGGCCCTCGATGGCAGCACGCCAGAGCTCTTCGTCGAGGCAGAGGAGAAGATCGAGCTCATCTGCGGCGGCAGCAAGATCGTCATCGTCCCAGAGGGAGTCGAGATCGTCGCCAAGAACTTCGACATGACCGACGCTGCCACCCTCGAAACCGTCACCGCCGTCATCGAGCACAACTGACATGGCCACCCCACATCCCCTTCGTTACTTCCTCGACATCGGGGGCAGCAGCCATCAGCTGCGTGAGATTGAGGGCGTCGAGCGCATCTCGAAGCGTTTTCACCTCGCGATGTCGTTCTACGCCGAGGCTCCTCTCGACCCAGATGGGCTGGTCAAGTCAGAGGTCGCGATTGTGCTGCGACGGGAGGGCGCAGAGCAGCGCCGCATCACCGGCATCGTGGTCGACCTGACCTCGAGCGCCATCCTCCCCATGGGCACGTCAACGACCTTTTCGTCCGAGATTTTCGTCGTGGTCGAGCCGCGCCTCACGCTGGCCAGCTATCGGAGCGACATCCGCGTGTTCCGCAACAAGACCGCTCCGCAGATCATCGCCGAGGTCTACGATGGGCTCGGCATCAAGCATGACCAGCGGCTCTCGGCGAGCTATCAGGTTCGGCCCTATTGCGTCCAGCTCCGGGAGACGGATCTCGACTTCACCGCCCGGCTCATGGAGGAGGAGGGGATCTTCCTTTACTCCAGCGAAGACGACACCGTGGTCCAAGGTGACGGCATCGGAGCCTACGACAGCATCGGAGAGCTGCCGTTCCGCGGCGGCTCGGGCATGGATCAGGACGAGGACGCCATCTGGGCCTTCGGACGTCGCAGCACCATGTCAGTGGGCAAAGTCACGCTGCGGGACTGGAACGAGGAGACGCCTAGCCTCGATATGGATGTCTCGGCGGCAGGTCCCACCCAGAGCGGCCCCGAGTTCTACGACTACCCCGGCGAATACCGCGTGCCGTCCCATGGCCAGCACATCGCCAACATGATCGCCGCCGGCTACGACTGCGCCTCCAGAGCGTTGCGCGGCAAGTCCTTCAGCGGCAAAATCGCCCCGGGTCGCACCTTCGATCTCATGGGTGCGCCCCCGGGACTGTCGGACGGCAACTACGTCGTCACCGAGGTGAGACACAGCTGGCACCGTGAGAAGGGTGGCTTCGAGGTCGCCTTCGAGGCGCTTCCAGGCGAGCTAGTGTTCCGCCCGAGGCTCGAGCACGAAGGCACCACGCTCACCAACCCGGTCACCGGCTTCGTGACCGGCCCGCCAGGGGCCGACGACATCTACACCGACGAGCTGGGCCGGGTGAAGGTTCACTTTCATTGGGACCGACTGCAACCGCGGGACGGCGAGTGCTCTCACTGGGTGCCGGTCATGCAGGACAACACCGGGCATTCGGTGGCCATCCCACGCATCGGCTGGGAGGTGCTGATCCACTTCTTGGAGGGAGACCCTGACCGGCCGGTCGTGATGGGTCGCGTCTACAACACCGAGGACCAGTTCCCCAACATTCTCCCACGGGACAAGACACGGACAGCCATCCAGTCCTTCGTTTCGCCCTCCCGGGACGGCCAGAACATGGTCGAATGGGATGACCAAGCCGGCGGGGAGAACTTCTCCATTCAAGCGGAGCGCGACCAGAACACGCGGGTCGCTAACGACCGGGAAGAGACCGTGCTGGTCAACCGCATCGAAGACATCAAGCGCCACGAGACGATTGAGATTGGCGCCAATCAGACCTTCGATGTGGTCCACAACGTGACCGAGAACGTTCAGCTCGATCAATCGATTACCGTGGGTGGGTCACGCCAGATCGCCATCTCCAAGAGCGATTCGAGCGCTGTGGAGGGCAACCGCAACATCTCCATCGGCAGCGTCCACCTGCGGAAGTTCGGCAACAACGATGGCGTCACCACGAACGTGCTGCTCGAACAGGTCGGCGCCGTCGATCTCGAGACCTCGGTCGGGGCCAACGACGACAACGCCGACCGGGTTCTCGCGCTCACCGTCGGCGGCGCCATCATTGAGCTGGCCGGTGCCGACATTGCCGAGTCCGCCAAGGAGCGCATCGAGACGATCGGAGGCCTCGCCGTAGCGATCTCGGATGAGTCGATGCGCTTTCGTGCCAACACCTCGCGCACCACGACGGTGGGCATGAACATCGACGTCACCGCAGCCGAAGAGATCATGCTCGCTGGCGCCAAAGAGCTGACCCTCGAGTCGACGACCGGCGAGCACGTCGTCGACGAGGTGATCACCTTCAAGGTCGGCGAAACGACGATCCGCATGGAAGAAGGGCTGATCAAGATCGTCGCGGCAGAGACGATCAAACTGCTCGTCTCTGAGCAGAACACCCAGGGCGCGGATGAGGCGTACCAAATCTGATTGCCATGCCAGTTCACTACATGTTCTCTCTGTTTGCGACGGTCGGCACCCTCGCCCGAGTGACCTTGAACGACCTGCCGGTCATGAAGGGGCTGACCCGCGGCCACTTCACCGCCAGCGGCGCCGTCAGCGACAAGCTCCTCGAAGGCAAGAACACCCTCACCCTCGAAGTGCTGCGCATGCCGGAGGAAGCGCAGTTGAATTTCGAGATCTACGCCCTCGAAGGTGACGACGTCGAAAACCCCAGCCAGCGGGTCGTGCACCTGCGCAAGTTCGAGGACGTCCAGGCAAGCCTCGCCGAGGGGGTGCGCAAGGTGCCCTACTGGGACGAGTCCACCTTCATCATCGACACCCAGCTCCCGGAGCCGCCTTACTTGCGCGCTCCAGTCATGACCGTGCCTTGCGATGGAGATCCGGAATTGCACGCCGCAGTGAAGGCGCTGCACAGGGCGGTGGACCGGGGCGATGTCGACGAGCTGTGTCTCCTGATGGGCGCACAACACGACCACTTCGAGCGAGCCATGGGCGGACTCGATGGGTCGTCCCGAGCGGACTGCGAGGCCTCCATCCACCGCTTCTTCAGTGAGAAGGTGCGGGTCGAAGCGCTCGATCCCAAGGCGCTGGTCTTCACGGCGCGAGCAGGGGGCAGGGTGGCGCACGTGCAGCGAGCTGACAACGGCCCCATCCTCTACGCCGAGCGAGAGGACGACTCGACCATCGTCTTCGCCGTGCGCGACATCCTGCTTGCTCGTCTCACCAGCAACGCCTGGAGCGTCATCTAATGGGCTCCGACACCGCCAGTAACCACAACCGCACGATCGCGACCAAGGGCACCGAACACGTGGCCCGCACCCCGGGCGCCATCGACGTATGCCAAGGACCCGACAAGCCGGCACCGTTCCCGAACGAGATCCCAACAACCAAGCTGGCGCCGAACAATACCCAGAAGACGAAGATCGGTGGCAAAGAGATCTGGATAGAGAAAGGCGACATCGGCGTACCGGGCCAGTCCGACGCCATGCACCCGAGTCACTCGGTCGGTATCGCGAGCGGCAAGCCCCACCGCGGCGAGGCCCATCCGGTCACCGTATCGACTGACGTCGTGGCCGAAGGCGATGGCGTAGTGCGGACCGACGACACGACCACGCAGAACAGCGCCAACACGTCCGGCTTCGTCGACGGCAGCGCTCTGGGCGAAGGCAAGGACGGGGTCGAGGAGAACCTCGATCTGAAGTGCGCGATCATCAAGCTGACCGGCAAGAACACGCCCGCAGGCATGGACAAGACCTCAGGCAATGTGACCACTGGCGGCAGCAAGGGCGCAGCGCGAGAGCTTGGCTGGCCAGGTAAGAAGAGCAAGGTCGATGCCTTCTACTTGGAGATCCTCGCCGGTGGCACGCTCGAGTTCGAGTCGACCCGGGAGGACCAAACCAAGGACCCGTGCGTCAAAGACCCGGACTGCCCGCGGCCCGACAAATCCACCGGCAAGAACCACACGTCGTGGACCTATAGCCACCAAGACCCCTGGCAGGACAAGACCGAAGACGCCACCGGCAAGACACTCACCTTGAGCGGCGACTGGACCAACTACGGACCTCAGGGAGTCAAGAAGGCAGCCAAGGAAGTCGGCACATCCGCCGTCGACCGTGTCGTGGGCAGCGCGCTAAAAACCCACGGCGGCCACACTGGAGGCGCTAGCCTCGATACCTTCCTCAAGCTCTGGCGCGCCCGAAAAAACCCTGGGGTGCTCAACGTCTCGGCCAGCGGCTGCTCGGGCACCAAACTGGCGAACATCAAGATTCTGCCGGCCGAGGTCTTTTCGCTGAAGTACTCGGTCGACTTCGCCAAGACGAACAAGGCTCCAAGCGCAGGCGCCAGCGTCGACAAGCTCAAAACGCTCTTCGACAAGCTGAAGCGGGTCAAGCAGCTGATCGACACCGTTCAGAGCTTCGGCGGCGGAGGCACATCGGCACACGTTGCGCGGGATGAGGCGAGCCGGCGGGGTGGAAAGAAACAGACGAAGAAGACGGCCGGCGTCGAGCTGGGCTTTCAGTATGTGGAGCTGACCGAGGAGAAGAAGGGCGCCTTCGGCGACCTCTACACGCCGGCGCTCGTCAACCGAAAGTGGTCACTCAAGATCTTCCTGACCGTCTTCGATGTCACGCTGAGGTTTACGATCCCGCTGGCCCAGTTCCTCACCGCTCTCGGTCCCGTCGTGGCCGGCACCGTCAGGCTCCTGCGCATTCGCGCCGACCTCGTTCTGACGCTCAACGTCAGCCTCACCTTCGACTTGGCCGTAGGCAGGGACGAGTACGACTTTCCCACCAAGCACGGGGGCAGCGCCACCTTGAAAGTCACCTTCACGGCCGCCTTGAAGCTGAGCGTAGCGAACGTGAACATTATGACCCTCAGCGCCGCCGCCCCGGCCAGCGTTACCGGCCAGATACGTTTGGGAGACAAGCCCGAGGTGCTGATGACCGCCCAGATCACCGGCAAGGTGCAGATCAATCTGACCTGCACGTTCTTCGAATCCAGCCGTTGGTTCGAGAAGAAGTGCAAGCCGTACACACCCGAATGGTCAAAAGCGAGCTACGACGGGACCAAGTTCCCGCTCTTCAGTGCCAAGTGACAGCACCACAGTGACGAAGAAGACCAAAACGACACGGCGAGGCATCATCGTCGCCGAGCGCCGGAGAGGCATGCTGGCCCCGCTGCAGGTGCCGGTGGCGCTGGTGCGCAGGCAGCTCGAGCGAACCCATCGGTTGGATCTGAGCGTCAAGCTCACCTTCCAATACGACGCCGACAGCGATGAGGTGACGGCGCGCTTGGCAGAGGAGCAGGCGGCGCTCAGCAGCGGCGCGATCAGCGAAATGGCTGGCGCAGCAGACGACGAGCTCGCCATGGCGAGCGACTTTCGCACGCTCAAGGAGCGGGGTGAGATCATGATCGTCGGCCATGCTCATGGCGAAGAGGCGAGCACCGGGATCGCCGCCGGCGTAGCGGTAGACGACATCGAGCGGGCCTTCGGCGTTGCCAGCGCTGAGCCTGCCCTGAGCGCTGCGATTACCCGAGCGAGCCTGCGCAGCGAGATCGGCGAGACCGGAGAGGCGCCGGTCGGCCCGATCGTCAGCGATGAGCCAGGAGACGAGCAGGCCCCCTGGGGCGCTCCCCAGGCGTGCGAAGCACAGCGGGGCGACTACTTCAGCGCTGACGCGACGGTGGAGCTCGCTGGGCTCGACCAGCGCCAACCTGCGCTGGCGGTCACCCTCCCTGGGATTCAGCCGGTGCTCGAGGCACGACGACGCGGCGGCTCTGTCGAGTCCTTGCCGCTTCACTGTGACACGCTCTGGATCGACGTCGATGCACGCCGCATCGTCGCCACCTGGCGGGGGAGCTATGCGGCCCGAAGACGCCATGCCCGCGAGGTGGCCTGCGTGGTGCTTTCGCTCGAGCCGCCTTCCAAGTCCGACATGCCCGCCCCGGGCAGCATCGCCCTGGCCCATTATCACTACGCTCTGCAGGCCAACGACCTGGAGCGGCGGTCGCCACGTTACTCCGAAGATCGTCTCAAGTTGGCGCGCTACGCCGCAATGGGAGCCGCGGCCGAGCCGGCCCTGCCGCTCGAGGATTACGCGCGCATCGCAGCAGAGCTTGCTGAGCAGCGCGAGCCGCGAGACGACCTGCTGAAGCGTCATGAGTGGGAGCCCGATGCCTGGCTCGTCGAGGAACGCGCCTGGATGGAGCGCATCGGCGACCAGACGGCCAAAGGCGACAACGACCTGGCGGTGCGCTTTGGAGAGCTGTTTGTCGTGGCGCAGGATGCGCTGGCCCGGGAGGACGAGCAGCTCGAGCTGGAACCCTTCGCGAAGCTGAAAGTGCAAATGGAGTCGAGTGAGAATCCGGCGAAGCTGCTCGAGGAGCGCGAGCTCTCACTTGCCGCTTGGCTCCGTGAGCAGCGCCGCTGGGACAAGCAGACGCAAACCGACGCAGAGCTTCGACGGGAGCTCAAAAAGGCGATCGCCGAGCAGCGGACGGCTCCATCAGGGACGCAGAGCCCATGAGCGAGCGAGGCGCACAGATCGCCGCAGTCAGCGCGGTCACGCCACTTGGAGCGACCGCCTTGCAGAGCGCCATGGCGGTGCGGGCACGCAAGCTCGAGCCCCAGTCCTGCAACGTGATCGACAAGCGTGGACGCCCTGTCGGCCTATGCGCCATCGATGGCGTCCCGGAGAGCCTGCATGGCTACGAGCGCCACGTTCGGCTGGCCGTCCGGGCCCTTTCGGGGCTTCCGTTTCTGCCTGACGAGGTGCCCCTATGCGTGGCCCTGCCTGAGAGCGGGCGCCCGGATGACGACCCGCGCTATGCCAGATCCTTCACCACCGACGTGGCGACTGAGAGTGGCGTGGAGGTGAACCTCCCCGCGTGTCAGGTATTTCGAGCCGGACACGCCGGTGCGGCCCTCGCTTTCGCCAAAGGCCTGGAGCTGCTCGAGTCGGGCGAAGAGGCGGTGCTGGTGGGCGCCGTGGACAGCTACGTTCATCCCGAGGTGCTGAGCTGGCTCGACGAGGGGTTCCGCCTCCACAGCTTGGAGACCGAAAATGGCTTCGTGCCCGGCGAGGGCGCGGCGTTCTGCCTCTTGCTCCGTGGCTCGATGAGTGCACAGCAGCGCGAGGACAGCGGCTGGCCCGAGCCGCGGGCACGCCTCGTGGCAGCCACGAGCGGCCTGGAAACCACCGTGCTGGAGGGTCATCCCAACATCGCCACGACCATGACCGCGCTGCTGCGCGCGGAGGCGGAGGAGCGAGGCCCCATCCCCTGGGTGCTCAGCGATGTCAGCAGTGAGCGCCACCGGATCAACGAGTGGAGCTTGTGCAGCATGCGCGAAGTGCTCGACGAGGGTTTGGAGCACACCCGTCCGGTGCGCGAGTTGGGCGATTTGGGCGCGGCCTCGGGCGCCGTGCTGCTAGCGCTGGCGGTAGAGCTGCTGGACGCAGGCGCTGCACCCGCCTCACGCGCCGTTGTAGCGCTGCACAGCGAAGGCGCCGAACGGGGCCTGTTGGTGATCACCAGCGCGCAGGACGATGCCGCCAGGGCGAAGAGCGAAGCAGGAGCCAATGCCTCCACGCCCGGTCGCCGTTCCGCTGCAGACTGGGGGGCTGCTCCAGGCGGGGCTGGCAACCTATTGGTGGCCCGGCTGGAGGGATTGGCCGACACCCTCCAGGAGCTGTTCCTCTCCCTGGAGGCCGAGCAAAGTTACCGGCTGTCCCGTGCGGCGCCTGAGGTGAAACACGCTGCGGTAGCGCTGGCCGCGCTTGATGAAAAGGCTGGGTCTCTTGGCATCGAAGCCTACGAGCGCGTGGCGCCAAGCCAGAGTCACCTGGAGACTGCCCTGGCGATTCTGCGCCAGGCCGGCGACGCCGAACGGTACACCAGCGCCCTGCAGGACGCGCTGTCCCGGGTCGCCCGTGCGCGCAGCTGGCTTCTCAATGAGGCTCCCCGGGACGATGGCCATAAGGGCAATGGCGCTGCGCGGCGCTTCCAGGCCAGCAGGGACATGCCGCGGCGCTTCCCGCTGGTCGGTGATCTGCTCGACCATGCCGCCGTTCCAAAACCCAAACCGGCGCCCCTCGGCCCAGGCCTGATCGCCTTGCGCCGCCCCCGGCGCCCCAAGCCACCGCGAGTGCGGCCGAACGCGCGCCAGCGTCTTCTGCGCAGCTGCATGGAAGAGATTGGGGTGCTTGGTAACTTGCTCCTGAACCGAGACGATGACGTCTTCACGCCTGGAGCACAGCGCTTTGAGCAGCGACTGCTGCACAACCTCGACGCCCTGGCGAGCCTCGACCAGCGCTGGAGCAGCGAGCACGGTAGCCCGGTGCTTCAACAGGTACTCGATCACACGGCCGACGCTTTCACCGCCGACCCGTTTCGAGCCTTCACCCGCGCCTTCGTGCTCGCGAGCAGCGAGGGCGAGCAAGGCCTGCGCGCCGCCCTCTTGTCGTTGCGCCACGGGGACCCATCGACCTTGCCCGCCCAAGTTTTTGGGCTCGTCTTGGCGGCCGGTGACGGGATCCGCGCCGCGATGGATCAGCTGGCTGAATCGGACGACCCAGCCATGGTGACCTTTGCGCTGGACGTGATGATCGGTCGGGGTGAGCGAGACATCACCGTGGCTTTGCCGCTGCTCGACCATGTCGACGACTCGGTGCGCACCCGTGCGCTACGCGCCATGGCCCACCACAGCGATCGCGCGGCCGGTCGCGCAGCCTTGGTGCGAGCATTCTTCCGGGAAGTCGAGGACGTGCCCCGGGTGGCGTGCATCGAGAGCCAGTTGCTGCTCGGAGATCGAGACGCCATCGAACGCGCCCGGGTGCTGCTCGAGAACCACCGCTCGATGACTGAACCGCTCACTCCCAAGGCGCGGCTCGCGACCATTCGCATGTTGGGGTTGGTAGGAGAGACCCGCGACGCCGAGAGGCTGGCGACGGACTTCGACGGCTCTGCCACCGAGGCCAGGGCGCTCGGCTTTCATGGCCACATCGCGGCGGTGCCACCCTTGTTGGAAGCCCTTGGGTGCCTCGACGATGACGGCAGCCACGCACGCCGCTGCCACATTCGCGCGCTGAGGGATGCCTTGCGACGCATCCTGGGCGCCGGACCCGAGAGCGCCGCTGAGACCGAGCAGCCACCGCCGGACAACCTGGAGCTCGCCATCGATACACTGCTCGATGGCCTCAAGGAAGACGACGAATGGGTCCCGGTGCAGGTCTCGGCCTGGCGCAGCTGGTGGCACGATCACGCCGAGGACTTCGACGAGAGAGTCCGCTACCGCCACGGCCTCCCCTACTGGGCCAGTCACACCGTCAGAGAGCTACGCCACCCAGGCGTCGCCCACGGGATCCGCCGCTGGCTCGCGCTGGAGCTCGGCTTCCTGGTCGCAGAGCCGCCGCTGCCCATCGACGACTGGCAAGTGCGGCAGCATGGGCGACTGGACGATCTGATGAAGCGGTTGCCCAACGGAAGAGCCAAGCCATGAGCCAAGACACGCAGAGCAAGATTCAATCCTTGATCGACGACAACCGCGTGGTGCTGTTCATGAAGGGCACCCGCGCCTTCCCGCAGTGCGGGTTCTCGGCCCGCGCGGTAGAGCTGCTCAGCGTCTGCGGTGCCGGCGAATTCAAAGACGTGAACGTGCTGCTCGATACGGATATCCGCCAGGGCATCAAGGAGTTCTCCAACTGGCCCACGATCCCGCAGTGCTACATTGATGGGGCCTTCGTGGGAAACAGCGATGTCCTGTTCGAGATGGTCGAGACCGGTGAGCTGCAGAAGCTCTTGGGCGGGGAGATGGATCCCCTCACGAAGAAAGCGCCTGAGATCACCCTCACCAAAGCGGCCCGAGAGGCCTTCGCTGGCGCGATGATAGATGCCGGTGACGAGGTGCTCCGCTTCGAGGTGAGCCCAGATTTCGTGCCAGAGCTCAGGCTCGGTTCGAAGCAGCTAGGCGACCACGTCGTCGAGCAGGGTGCGCTCCACATCCACGTATCGACCGACTCGGCAGCAAGGGCCGATGGAACCCAGATCGACTACCTGGAGGGCCCGGAGGGCTTGGGCTTCCGCATCGATAACCCCAATGCACCCAAGGAGCCCAAAGAGATCTCGCCTTACAAGCTGAAGGCATGGCTCGACGAGGGCGAGCCCCTCCAGCTCTACGATCTCCGCAGCGCAGAGGAGCGCGCACAGGCCAGCCTGGCCCAGGCGAGGCCCTTCGACGAGACGGCACGGCGTGAGCTAGAGCACCTGCCCAAAGACACCCGGGTGGTCTTCTTCTGCCACCATGGCGCCGACTCACGACGTGGCGCCATCCAGTGGATGGGTGATGGCTACACCAACATCCATGTGCTGCTCGGAGGGATCGACACCTGGTCGCAACAAGTCGATCCGTCCGTGCCGCGGTACTGAGCACCGGAGCATGCTCGGCAGGGATAATCGCCTCGATGGCACGGATCACGACGCAGGCCGCTAGCGAGAGGGTGTCGATGCTGTTGGTAGAACATTGGAGAATAGAATTGATGGGCGCAGCGCTCGTCATCGCGGGCCTCGCCGCCTCGACTGTCGGAGCTTGCGGTGCCCGTTCGGAGCTGCCGATTCCTAGGCCTCCGGTGGATCCTGCTACCTGCGACGAGAATTTCTCGGCCACCGCCGAGCCTGTCACCCTCGTCGTCTTCATGGTGTTCGACACCTCGGGATCGATGGCGGAAGAGACCGCGGCAGGGAACACCAAGTGGGACGCCGTCACCGAGGCGATGGCCGCCTTTCTGCTCGATCCAGAAGCTGCGGCGCTCCGCGTGGCGCTCAGCTTCTTCCCCAAGCACGACCTGATGGTGCCGGCCTATTGCCAAGGCGGCTGGGGCTGCGAGCCGACCTCCGCCTGCGTGCCCTACGGCATCTGTGAACCGCTGGGCGGTGGACTGTGCACCCAGAGCTCCCAGTGCCCCGACCAGGGCGATCAATGCGAGCTGATGGGCTACTGCAGCGGCACCGGCGATCCCTGCGACCCGACCGAGGTGGATTGCGAAGACGGCGCCTGCACCAGCGTGGGCTACTGCAGCAACTACACGCTGTGCGACACCAAGGACTACCTCATCCCTGCGCTCGGCACGCTGCCCGACGACGCACAGTGGGCCTTGACCGCCATCACCACCGCAAATATCGATGGCTTCACCCCGACGCTGCCGGCCTTCGCTGGCGCGGTGAGCTCAGCCACGGCGTGGCGCGAGAACCACGACAAGGATGAGGTCGTGGTCGTCCTGGCCACCGACGGTGTGCCCACCCTCTGCGACCCTGCCCTGCAGTCCGGCGGCCTACCGGCCGCGATCGACAACCTCGACGCCGTGGCCGCCGACGGCCTGGACACGGGGGTGCGGAGCTTCGTCATCGGCGTCTTCGCTCCCCCCGAAGAGGCCGCTGCCACCGTTTACCTGGACCAAATTGCTGACGCCGGTGGGACCGGCTCGGCCTTCATCGTCAGCACCGAGCAGGACGTCGCCGCCCTCTTACTCGAGGCCTTCAACGCAGTGCGGGACGTCGCTATCTGCGAGTACCAGATCCCTCCTGAAGGCATGGACTTCGATCTGACCCGCTTCCGCGTCACCATCACCACCATCGGCGGCACGGCGATCGAGCTCGAGCGGCACGGCTCCGCGGCCGAGTGTGATCCGGTCACCGGCGGGTTCTACTATGACCACGACCCCAGCGGGCCGACGCCAGCCACCCGCATCATCCTCTGTCCAGCAAGCTGCGCGCTCGAACCGATGGCGCTCCAGGTCGCCTGCATCCCCTGAGTCATCCGGGCGACTTCTCTCAATGTTGGCGGAGAGCCCCCTCCAAATAGCTAGATGGCGTCCGCTCAGGAACAAGCGGACGCCATCCGGGCAGGCTCACGCGGTCAATCTCGGGGCCGCGGCCTGCAGGGAATCGAGGACTCTTCTCAGAGGGCGCAGTCCACGGCCAGGATCGTGTCGCCCTTGGGAGTGGTGACCTCTCTTGCCTCGTCCGCGTTGAGCGAGCACTCGAGGATCCTCTTGATCGCGGTGTAGTTGACCTCGCTGGAGTCGGTCAGCTCGCCCTGGGGTGCCCACAAGAAATCCGGGGCGGGGCTGCCGCCGTAGTAGGAAGGACTGATCGCCCACTCGCCGCCGATCACGTAGCCCGCTCGGTCGATCTCGAGGGTGTAGCGGTATTCCTTGCTGGTGATTCGCGAGCCGTTGGTTTCGTCGTAGTCGACGTAGGGCCCCTTCTCCAAGGCGTAGTGGACCTTGGTGGTGACGGTGGCGACCTGCACGGTGCCCTCGGCGCGGAAGTCCTTCAACGGATCGTCGATATCGGCAATGTCCTCAACCGATTCAATGGTGCTCTCGAACCCGTAGGCCGGCTGGTTCCAGACGGCATCTTCCCGAGTCACGTCCATCACGAAGCTGCGCTTCTCTTCAGCAGTATTCCGGTCGGAAAGGTAATGCACCAATACGAGGTGGAAGGACCCGGCGTTGGTGTCGCGGCACTCCTTGTTGTAGACGAAGATGCGCTCGCTCTCGACTTGCTGGCTCCGGTAGTCGGGGATGGAAGCATAGGTCTTGACGATGAACGCGCCCTCTGGCTTCTCGGCGACGGCGGTGGCCTGAAGGACCTTCTCCTCCTCCGACTCGAGGGACTCGGAATAGGTCAACAAGTGAGCGCGACCCCAGAAGTTCCGCTTGATGTAAATCGTCGCGGCGGTTTCGGTGTTGGCTTCCTTGGGTAGCTCAGCGGTCGGCTCATAGACCGTGCCGTCGACGATGCGCCCCTGCTCGTCCTTGATGATGGTGCGTGCATTGCACCGAGTGCCCATGAAGGCGGTTCCTTCGGACATAGAATTGGACGCGTAGGCCTTGGTCACCAGACCACGAATATCGCCTTCGGTGAACAGCACCTGCCGGCCGTTGATATCGGCCACCACGCTGGCTGCAGGGGCTTGCTCGAGGTAGGCGGCCGGGGCCCAGCCGTGGCAATGGCCCATCCAGCTCCAGTCGTGCTCGTAGTCTTGGTATCCGTCGTAGACGGTCCAGCCCTCTTTGGTCATGGAGAAGCTGTCGTCACCCATGAGGACGTCGTACTTCTCGGCGGGGGACAATGCCCAGGTCGGTTCCCAGGGCTGCTGCTCCTCGGTCGGTTCAGCGGCGAGGGCAGCTTGCGCAGATTCCAGCTGGGCGTCGAAGGTCCCGAAGCCCTCGTCGGAAATCCAGCGGTCTGAGAGGCCCTTCTCACTGAGCGGCCAGTAGCTGTCTGCCCACGGCTTCTCCGTCAGGAACCCCTTCAGCGCCGCTTCCTCTTGGAGCTCGCCGATCTTCAGGCTCTCGACTCCAAAGGTGTCAGGCGCATTCGCCTGGTCCCAGGTCTCGTTCTGCTCGTCGCTGCCAATATTGTCGATGCAGCCGGCGGCCATGACCATGGAGAGGCTGGCGACGATGGGCAGGAGGCTTCGGCGGGTCTTGAGTTCTCGTGACATGATGTGCAGCTCCGTGGTGAACGATGGGCGCGTGGGTGGGTTGGTGTGTGCAAAAGTAAGTAACTGTGGGGTCGTATGCAGAAATGGTGCCAATCTTTCAGGTCGCTTGGTGACAGCTCCTGGCAGGCTCATCATTGGAGTTTCACATGCAAAAACAACATCTTGCATGGTTACAGGCACACCGACACCGTCACGAGACGGACCTGCGAATCGCTCTGAGTAGCCTGGTACTGATCCAGGCCTGGGCTCCTAGTGATCCAGGCGCAGAGAAATGTCATGCGACGCTCGGCACGTCCTTCCAGCACCCGGCCCTGAGCGCAGCTCGATGATCCCTGCCGAGCCCTACCAGAGCTCGTCGTGGACCCCAACGCCGGCGCGAGAGCCTAGATTTGGATCGCAGGCGTCAGCGTGGGGGCTGGACGGAGTGGGCGCGGCGTTGGCCAAGCAGATCTCTTCCGGTCCGGTCCAACGCTTCGCCAGAAAGCACAGCTCCGTGTGCTGAGCATCAGCCGCCTGGTCGTGCACGATGTCGTGATCCCCAGGCAAGGCCAGCTGCTCCGACCCGTAATAGAAGTTGTAGTCGGCCACCAAGCCGCTGCCTGGTGTGCCGCGGCCTTGCCCCGCCGCGATGAGCGTATTGCAGCGCCAGTCGCCGTCATCGCCCTCGACCTGACCCCATGCGTGAGCGTCCACGACTACGTTACGATAGGCCTCGCTGCTCGGTCCCATGAGCAGGATCGCAAAACCCTGATCGTCGACAGGATTGTCGATTTGAACGACCACGTTGTCCACGACCGAATGGTGGTCGTTGGCGAAGGTCAAGCCGCGCGCACTGTCCCACACAATGTTGCTCTGAAAGAGGCTGTACTGTGCCCCTTGGTGCACGACGACGGCATCGCCCCAGGAGCCGGTTCCTCCGCAATCGGTGTCCGTTCGCTGCCAGCCCCACATCCGGTTGTTGCTCACCTGAACGATATTGTCCGACCCAGTGCCGGCGGCTTTGATGTCCACGGCGTTCTCGGCGCACGCGCAATCGCCCTGTGGATCCAGGTTGCCCGAGCAGTCCGAATAGACCGCCGCAGTGAGGTAGAGGTCGTTCTCGTCAATGACCGTACCGCCGAAGTCGATGTCGTGACTCGAGCCGTCAGGCCGATAGAGCTGAATGCTGTCGGTGCAGTCGATGATCTCGTTGTTGACGATACGCGTGCCGTGCACGGCCACGTCCGGACCAGTACTGGCACCGGACAGGATCATGCACACTCGATCCCCCGAGGGCACCATGGGTGCATCGCGGATCACGCTGTTCTGTATGGTGTTGTCGTCCGAGCCGTCGCGGATCTGAATTCGGCTCCGCTCGACCAACATCCGATCGACCACGTTGTGATCCGCGCCGTTCTCCAGCATCACCACGGTCCAGTCGCCGCGCACGGTCAGCTCCCGCACGATCCAATAGTCCCCGTCATCAAAGCGCAGGGCTTCGATTACGGCACGCTCGTCTTCGTTGCGCTGTACCGGATGGCGCTCGTCGGTGGGGTTGTTGGGGTCGTAGTAGCGGATCCAGCGCTCCTGGCCGGCGCTCCCATCCTCTTGGAGCTGGATCGTCCCGACGTCGGTGTAGTCGCCAGGATGGACGCAGAAAATGCGATAGGCCGGGTCGTTGATGTCGTCCCAATCCGCTGCGGTCTGGATGAAGCGTACCGTCGAATCAGCCGAGTTGCAGTCCGGTGGTGTCAGGGGGACCTCGTAAGCGCTCGCAGGCATGCCGCCGCCGGCACCGCCGATTCCGCCGCCGCCAGTACCACCACCTGCGGTCCCGCCCGCTCCGCCGGTACCGCAATCGCAGCCACCCCAGCCTGAACCGTCGGGAGCGCATAATTGTACGCCCTCAATCCCGCCAGGACACAAGCAGGCTTGCTGCGCACCAGCTACACAAACGGTGGAGGTCTCGTCCTCCGAGCTACAAGTCACCACCGTCGCGAGCGCGCCTGCTAGCACCATCACGCCGCCAAGCCAGCTTCTCGTCATGTCAGCCACCCAGCCTCCCGTCGGCGAGTTTATTGGAAAGAACCGACTCCAACAAGGCGGCCGGTGGCCGCTAGTTCGCGGGGTTTTGGGTGACTAACCCACGCAGAGGTGCAGTGTTATGCTCCTCTCGGAGCAGCATGATGAGACTGGTGACCTGCGTGGTAGTCGGTGGCCTTGGTTTGCTCGGATGCACTGGCGCTGACGAAGAGTCGCCCGTAGGCGGTGGAGGGAGCAGTACATCCGGTACAGGTGGCGCTGGGGGCTCGATCGCCGTCGGTGGTGGCGATACCTTCAGCCACGGCTCCTCGGTCACCGTTTCGGGCGCGGGCTTCGGCGTTAAGGACACGGCAGCGCCCTACCGCTCGTCGTTTCATCACCCCGAGGCGGCCCAGAACTTCCAGCAGAGCGGTGCCTTCGATGGCAGCTACTGGTCGCCGGTGGGCGAGGTCATGATCGCATTGCATGACGACGGCGATGGCATGCGGACCAGCGGCCTCGACTCGCACCAATACAACGTGCGGCTAGAGTACAGCGCCCAGGGCAACTGGGAAGCCGAGGGCTATAGCGCAGGCGTGCAATCTGATCTGCCGCCGTCGCGGGTGCTCTACCTGTCTTGGTGGGACTACTTCGAGCCAGGCTTCGATGCGAGCCCCATGCAGACGGGCGCTGCAAACTTCAAGTGGATCTACAACAGCGCTGGACAGAACCCCCACGCCGCCATTCAGGTGATCAATGATGGGGCAGGATTCCTCGTGAGCGCGGCTGGCGGCGTCGCTGGTGACACGTCAGAAGAGCAGGATGCGAACCTGGAGCTACCGCTAGGCGGCGGCTTCTACGCCCGACCGCTGAGCTGGACGCCCGACTTCGCCTTCCCAGTGGATCGCTGGTACCTGGTAGAGCTCTTCTACCAGGTCAACTCCGCTCCAGGCGTACAGGACGGCTGGACGGCGATGCGCATCGACAACCAGCTCATCTATCGCGCCAATCAGATCGACGTCTATGGAACCGACGCTCCTGACGAGTTCTTCGCGAACCTACGGCTCGGCGGCAACTACGGTTTCGACGAGTCGGGCGCAGTGCATTACCGCCATTACGGCGATGTCTACATCGACGACAGCTTCGCCCACGTCATGGTCGGCGATCAGCCCGCCTTCGACGACTGCCAGCACCTCGAGCTGCAGGTAGCGACCGCCTGGAGCGCCACTGGGATCACGTTCACCTTGAACCAGGGGAGCTTTGCAGTGGGCGATACCGTCTATGCCTACGTCATCGACGAGCAACTCGAGTCTCACGGCCCGTGGCCCATCGTCCTCGCCAGCCCCTGACGGCTCACCGCCGTCGACCGCTCCAGGCGGCACTGCTCCCAAGGACAACTAGAGCACACCGATCGCCACGCCGTCTTCATCCACGAGCACGCGCTGATCGACCTCGACGGTGGCCGGAGGCGGCTGCTCCACCGGCCCGTCGGGGGCAGACTCATCCACCAGTCCCCGGGATGGCCGCGCTGTGCTGCGCCGGGTCGGCGGCCCAGCGGCCTCCGTCGGCACCTCGGTTGCAGTGTCCTCGAGCGTGCGGCCGAGCTTGGCGAGCAGCGGCGCACTTGCCTGGGCCAGGTCGGGCGCCAGCGTGCCTGGTAAGGGCAACTCATCGACAGCGCCGACCAGAGCACCTGTTGCAGCCAGACGCTTCAGCGGTGGTGAGGAAGAGCCGGTGCTCAACCCAACGATGCAGACCGCTGCCGCGCACAAGCCGGCAACGACCCACCACCGCCGGGCACCGTCGTCCGCCAAGCGCTCGCTGGACCTACTCATCACGTCAACCACCTGTAAGAACCGTTGCGGCGGACGCCCTCAGCATTCACCGCGAGCCGCAGTCCACCTGACGAGGCGACGTCGTCGACGGAAGCCCTGTCGTTGAGCGCTGACGGCAGCCGTGGACTTCAACGATTTCGCGGACCAGGTAGCTGACTGGACAGGTCGCGTCTGAGAATCGTCACATGTCGTCACAGGCGCCGGTGGGCTTGCCGGTGATGGGATTGAGGCACGGCGCACAGAGGTGGTTGTTCGGACAGCCCTGCTGGTCGAGCGTCATATCCTGCAGCAGCCCCTGGACGGCGGGGATGCACTCGGGGATGCACACGCCGGGTTCGTCGCCGAAGATGCTCTGGTCGATGCAGGTCGCCGGAACGTGATCCGGCTCCAGGAACGCGGTCGGCACGCAGAGCATCTCGCCCTCGTTCTGTACGCAGTTGTCCTGTCCGAGCTGGTCGGCGCTATCGCCCAACGCGTCGGTCGGAAGGCAGACGCCGTCGCCGCTGCAACAGGTCTGAAGCTCTACCGGTGGCTCGGTGGGTCCGGGATCGCAGGATTGCTCGCACGCGCCCGTCGGCTCCTGCGTGAAGGGGTCGTAGCAGGGCACGCAGGCTTCGGCTGCCGTGCAGCTGCTCTGCGGCAGCGTGTCCGCCTTGGGCGCCACGGTCGGGAGACACTTGGAGAGGCACCGGCCCTCGGCTCCGAACACCGAGTCACAGGTCTGGGGGATGAAGTTGCCACTGGTCTCGATGATGATGTTCGGCACGCAGACGCTGTCGGCATCGCACTCGTCGAAGCTCGCGAGCTTCTCGGGCGGCAAGAGCGCCTTCGGCACACAGCCCGCGCCTCCGGCGGTGCAGCTCGGGCACGGGGGGAAGGCGGCTGGATCGATCAGCGGCTCGCCTACATGGGGGCAGACCGCTGGCTCTTCGACCGGCGCCTCTTCGACCGGCGGCTCCTCGGACTCGGTCGGCTGATAGTCGACGTAGTACGTTTCACCGGGCTCACCGCAAGCGGTGACGAGAAAGGACGCAGCGATGAGGCCTATGAGGAAAGAGCGCGTGGCGACTTTCGGGTTCATGATCTTGGTCCGCTTCAGAAGGTGTAGCTGAGGTTGTAGTCAGCACAGGTATCCGCAGGAGCATCCGGCTCATCGATGCGGGTGTAGACGTTCAGCAGGTCGTCCGAGCCGGGGCAGCCGGTCATGCCGATGCCGACGTCGAACGGCAGGGTGTGACAACAGCCGTCGAGGCCGTCGTGGGTGTCAGGCGTCGAGTCGGCGTTGCAGTTGACCGTGCTGGGGGACAGGTTGTCGACTTGGCACTCGACGTAGGTGCAGACGCGCAGGGTGTGTCCGCTCTGCACCGACCAGTCGGTCCCCGGGTTGACGTCGCAGCCAAGCTCGTCGTCGGTCTGGACATACCTGATCCAATCGACGTCGTCGGGGCCGTCGATGGTGCCCACCACCATGAGGGTGTCGCAGTCGCTCCCGCCGGCGAGCAGGGTCGCCGTCGCGATCGTCTCGTTGGGCTCTCCGGGCCCCTGATCCTCGCAGACATCCATGCCGCCGAATCCGCCCGCACCGCCCGCTCCGCCCGCTCCGCCCGCTCCGCCTACGGCCGCTCCACCTGCGCCACCAGCACCGCCGCCGCCGATCATCTCGCCGCCGAGCCCCCCGGTCCCCACGACGCCCCCTCCGGCACCGCTCACGTCAGGACAACCGGTCGTGAGCAATAGAGCGAAATAGCAAATCCAGTGTTTCATCCCCGCCTCACTCGACGATGTATGCAAAGCACATACCATTGATTACAGTGGCCTCCATCACCCGAAAGAGCTGGATATTGCGGAGTTGGGGCGACGGTGTCTGGTTAATATTTGATCCACCGGGCTAGGATGTGACCGGCCATCCAGAGGGTGTATGTCTGTTTGGAGGGGACCCTACGGAATGCTCGAAACGCGACTTCTCCGAACCGCGCTCGGCACTGCGCTCGTGGTGGTGCTGGCGGGCTGCCCAGATCCGGATGAGGCGTTCACGGACTTTGCGGGCCGCCACGAGGACATCTACGGCAGTAGCCCAAGCACCAGCGGCGGCGTCGGCGGCAGTTGCACCCCGCCCGCCGCAGGTGAGCTCGACGGAGAGTATTTGTTCTCCTTGGTGGTCGCACTGAGCGCCACCAAACCCGCACCGCTCAAGGCAACGCTGACCACCATGGATGGCGCGGCGGGGCTCGAGTTCACGCTCGACCTGCAGCCGCTGGACGCCGAGGATCGAGTGTCCGAATTCGGCGCACCGTTCTCGGTGGGTCCCTTCCCGGTGAGCGCCGACGGCAGCTTCGACGCCGACTGGGGCACGATCACCGTCCCCCCGGAGACCAATCCAATCAGCGCGAGCGAGCTGGTCGCAGAGCTACAGGTGCTCGGGCGATTCTGCCCCGGCGATTTTCTCTGTGGGATCGCCAACGGCATGGTCAGCTCGCCGGCGCCGATCGATATCAACGGCTCCAATTGGACCATGGAGAACCTCGCAACCTTCATCGAGCCGCCCAAGCTCAACTGCGCCGGCGACCTGGCCGACCCGCTCTGAGCCCGCCCAGGAGTTGATCATGCGGGTTATCATCACCACGACCACCGTCACGGCCGCGCTCCTGCTCGCCACGCAGGCCGATGCCTCCGGCCTCAGCACCGCCCGCTTCGGGGGCGAGCACGGCCACCCCACGACGAGCAACCCGACGGCCATCTATTACAACCCAGCCGGCATCGGCCTCAGCGACGGAATCAACATCTTCGCCGACGGCAACTTCGCGTGGCGCGTCGCGACCTTCGAGCGCCCCCAGGTGTGCCCGCCCGCCGAAAAGCCCACCCCATGCGAGGCCAATCCCAGCAACAACGAATACGGCGAATCGTACGAAGCCCTCGGAGCGAACTACAACAAGGCCGCCCTCGTCAACCTGGCGGCCGCACCGATGCTCGGCGCTAGCGCCAAGATCCCGATCGCCGAAGACTATGGTCTTGGGTTCGGCGCCGCCTTCTTCGTGCCTTTCGGCGGCTCGTCGAGCTGGGACAAGAACGACGCCTTCGAGGACCATCCGCGCTTCCCAGGACCGCGCGACGGCGCCAACCGCTGGTGGTCCATCGACGGAACGCTGCGCGCGCTATTCCTGTCCGGTGCGCTGTCGTTCTCGATTCATGATCTGGTCCATCTCGGCGTCTCCGGCGGCGTGGCCTTCTCCGAAGTCGACACCATCCGGGCCAAGGTGCTCAACAACTCGAACGACCTGGCACTCGAAGGACGGGCGTGGGTAGACGCCTCCGCCATCAACGCCCACCTCGGAGGCGGCGTGGTCCTCACGCCGTTCAGAAACAACGAGCTCCGGCTGGGTCTCAGCTACCAGATGCCCGTCGGCCTCGACGGCGTCAGGATGCCGGGCAAGCTGTCGATCCATGCCGGCACCCCCGGCGCCGTCTCAGAGCAGGACATCGATTTCCATCACGTCTGGCCCGACGTGTTCCGGGCTGGAGTGGCCTACCAACCGATGACCGAGCTGGAGCTCCGCTTGTTTGGCGACGTCACGCGCTGGAACCTATTCGAGGACCAATGCATTACCGCCGCAGACACCCCAGAGTGTCGCGATGCCGATGGCGAGCTGGTGAACGAGGTCATCCTCAACATCCCTCGCTCGTGGAACGTCGGCGTCGGCCTTCGCTTGGGCGCCAGCTACTGGGTCAACGAGGATATCGAGCTATTCCTCGGCGCCGGCTACGACTCGAACGCCATCCCCGACGAGACCCTCGAGCCCGCGCTGATCGACTTCGACGACATCAGCGTCGGTGGCGGCGGGCGCCTCAGCATCACTGACTGGTGGGCGCTGTCGCTGGCCTATACGCAGATCTTCTACATCCCACGGGACACCACCGGCAAATCGAAGACCGCCGATCCTCCTGACGCCAAGTCGCTCGGACCCGACTCGGGCGGGGAATACCGTCAGGCGATCGGCTTCGTGAACCTGAACATGCAGTGGTCCTTCGATCCCTTCGCCAGCGCTCCTGATGAGGAAACCGAGACGGAGCCGATCAGCTTCACCGAGCCCTAGGCTCCCCCGAGTGCAACGCCTGACACGAGGCGTGAGCTTGCTGTGCTCACCAGCCGGTCCTGTTAATCTGGCCTGATGACAGCACAAGCTCTGGGCGTGGTGGTCGGTGCTTTGCTGCTAGGGGCCCTGATCGGGCTGCAGATCGACTGCAGCAGTAACACCAACGGCGAGTCTCCATGCGGTAGCCACTGCGGGGGCGCCCCGAGTGGCGGCGGCACCAGCACCGGCGGGGGCGGCGTTGGCGGTCAGGCAGGAGGGCTCGGGCTCGGCGGGAGTGGCGGCAGTGGCGGCAGCACCAGCGGGGAGCTCGTCATCGAGCAGATCTCCATTCCCAGCATGTTCAACATGGGCGAGGCCGCGCTGATCGTGGGGCCAGACGGCACCTCGGTGCTCATCGACACCGGCAACGACGGCCACGAGCACGACGTGCGGGCTGCCATCGACCGCCGCCTCGGACAGCGGGCGGTCGACTGGCTGGTGCTGACCCACTATCACGGCGACCACGACGGCGCGGTGGACAAGCTGTTCGACTCGGGGCCCGAGTCCATGGACCTCAACCGGGGGCTGGTCAGTCGGGGCTTGTACGATATGGACGCCGACGAGGCCACCAGCCCTGACACCCAGCAGCTCTGCAACCTCCGCGAAGGTCCTGCGTGGGAGGGGCGAGTCTACGATCTCTGCTCCGGCCCGGTGGCGGTGCCTTGCGACGGTGACGACAGCGACGAGCCCTGGCCCGCCAGCGGCTGCCCCGGGCTACTGCTCGGCAACCTAGAGACCCCGGCCGACGACGGCGCGGGTCAGGCGTCGTACATCGAGCTCGGCGGCGGAGCGCGGCTGACCTTTTTTCACGCCAACGGCTGGCTGGTGCAGAACGGCGGCCTGGTGGATGCCACGGCCCACGGCGTCGTGCTCGGCCTCGGCACCACCGAAGGCGAGAACAGCCGCTGTCTCGGCGGCGTGCTGGCCTGGGGAGACTTTCGCTACACGTTCAATGGCGATCTAACCGGTGCTGGCGACAAGGTTGTACCCGATATGGAGGGCTTCATTGCCGCCCGTGC
>JAUVCD010000304.1 GCA_030590865.1 Myxococcales bacterium
AGGCTCGACGGGGCCAGTGAGCTGACCATCGTCTATCGGGTGCTCGGGCCGATCGTGCAGCCCACTCTGGCGGCCCTATTCCTGTTCAGTTTCGTATTTCACTACAGCGACTACTTCTGGCCGCTGATGATGACCACCGATGACCGGGTACGCACCCTGCCGCTGGCGGTGGCCCTGCTTCGGGAGCAGGGAACGGGCGTGCGTTGGCACATCGTGATGGCAGGGAATGTGATTCTCAGCCTTCCCATTTTGGCGCTCTTCGCCTTGACCCAGCGGCGCATCTTGCGAGCCGTGACCGCGAGGGCCCTCGCGTGACGGCCCGCCGGGTCGTCATCGTCGTCATCGCCCTCGCTGCGCTGCTCATGGGCGCGCCGGTGCTGTTGCTCCAGCACTTGGTTACTGAGGCGCGGGACTGCTTCGCCCGGGTCGAGCAGCCTCGAGGCGTCGCCTTGCCTGACTGTGCGGCCAAGGCTCGCTGGCTCGATCCGCTGAGCGCTTTGCCCTGGCTCGGTCGCCCGGCCCAGCGGTGTCGCGAGGAGTTCACGGTCCGCATGGCCGTCCTGGCCTACTGCGATGCAGCCATCGGGCACCCAGACCGCGGGGCGCTGCACGACCGTTTTGCAGCCCTGGCCCGTGCCCAGCGGCTCGTCGAGGAAGGCAGCAAACGCCGCCGGCTCGACGAGTTGGGTCCACCGATGGCGACTCCCGAGCCAGGGGTGCTGGCCCAGCGTGCTGGCGATCAGGCCACGCTCGTCACCCAAGGAGAACGCTGGCGAGGGCATTTCCTTCAGGGCCACGCGATTCAGGCGGCGTTGCTGGAGACCGACGTGAAGCGGGCCGTCGATCTAGCCCGACGCTATCGGGAGACGGACCACGACGAGCTGCTCGTCCAGCTGTCGGCTCTGTGGTGCATCGGCGGTGACTGGGAGCAAGGGATGACCCAGGCGGCGGCGGTAGAGAAGGAGCGAGCAGAGCACCGCACCGCCAATTTCTCCGTCAATTTCGGTGCCGCCCGGGTGGTCGTCGAGGCTTGTGCGGCTGGCGGCCAGCTGACACCGCCGGTGGCGCCCAGCTATGGCCATGCAGGGCAATTGGATCAACAGGCGCGCCTCGGCGCAATGCGCATGGGCCAGCTGCGCAGGGCCCGTCCCTGCGACGGGTCCGGCGACGGAGCAAGGTGTTGGGAGCGCCCTGAAGTGGCCGAGCAACTCGAGCACCTGCGGATGCTGCTGTTGTCCGAGGACGCGCAACCCTATCGACTCGAGCTACTGGCGACGGTCGCCGAGTCGGTGTCCGATCCGACTGACCTGTTGAAGCTCTTCCCGTCGCCCCCGAGCGCCAGGGCGTTCGCCCACCAGGTGCCTCTCTTGGCGGACCGATGGGTGGACCGGCAGGTCGCCCAGCCGCTCGTTCCACCGGCACGTTTCGCCGCTGCGGCCCGCCACCTGGAAGCCTTGGCTCTCGGTGTCGAAGGTGGCGGCAAAGACCAGCGGGTCGCTGCGCTGCGTCCTTTGGCGGTGGCCATGGGCGTCGAAGCGGCCGTCGGCTATGCGCTGCAGGGCGACGGGCAGCCCGCAGATTTGGGCGCAGCTGGCTTGACCGAGCTCGGTCGCGGGCCCTGGGGCAGTCTGATGCGAGCGAATGTTGCGCTGCTGGGAGGCCATCGCGATCGCGCTTTGGTCGAGCTCGAGGGACTCACCGCTGAGCCTACTGTAGCGGCGGCTGCAGCCTGGCTCACCCGGGCCGAGCTTTCGCTGCCTGATCGGAGCCAGGCGCTCGCTGCCGCAGAGCAGGCCCGTGTCGCCGCCCGCGCCGCCGGCGACGTGGCGCTGGTCGAGCGGGTAGCGTGGCTGTTGGTGTCTCTCGGTGAGCCTCCGCTGGGTCTGCAGGGCGCCCCGTTGCCGCGGGTCCCTTGGGTTGGTCAGGCCAGCGCCCTGGTGGCTCCCAGCGCGCGGGAGCACGCCCTGGCCCAGCAGCTCGGGCAGTGGCATCGCTGGCTCGGCCAGCCGGCCCAGCAACGCCGCGCAGCTCGCTACGCCCTATCTCGTGGGCGAGGCGATGCCCCCAAGGCTCTGGTGGCCTATCTCTACGCAGCTGGGCAATTGGTGGACGAGCCGTCGGAAGTGGAGCCATGGCTCGACGCAGTGATGGCCCAAGATGCCGGACGGATGACCTTGTCGAGCTACGCGCTGGCCCGCTGGCGTGCCGCCGCCTGGCGGGGCGACGAGCCGGCGGCGGCGACCTGGCGTAAGCGTTTCGCTACCTTGTCTCGCCTGGCCGCCATGCCCAAGACCGCCGAGCTCTTTCAACAGCTCGGCCTGTGAAGGGTGAGCTGGCGCGGTTGGTCCCTGGTCGCCAGGCGAGCGAAAGCACATCCGATTTCCGCCCTGGAAGACAGGTGCTAGGAGGGCGGCATGCGGGGCGACCGAGAGCCAGTGCACCCACGTCGGCTGCGAGGGCCGACGCTAGCGGCGTCGCTTGCGGCCCTGGCGTGCAGCGGCCTCTGCTCTGAAGCCCATGGCTTCGAGCGCCAATGGCGCCTTGGCATCGACTTTGGCTATGCGCTTGCCGGTTTCCCAGAAGCGGCAGCCAGCGGCTATGGCGGCGGGCTGCATCTCGCTTACGGCATCTCTGACACCTTCAATCTGCGCCTTCACGGGGACGTCACCGTCTTCGAGCTGCCTGATCCGGCGACGAGCGCCTTGATCTACAACGCCTCACTCGGCGTCGAATACGTCTTCGATGTCATGCGCTGGGTGCCCTATATCGGTGCCCTCGCCGGGCCGGTGCACATCGCCGTGCAGGACACTGAGGACAGCACTGGAGTCGTCACCGAGAACGCCGATAGCTGGCTGCTCGGCATCGAGGTCCCGTTGGGCCTGGGCTACCAGCTGTCCCGTAACTTCACCCTTGGCATCGAGGGCCGCTACCGGCTCTTTCCCTTCGCACCAGAAACCAGCCCGACTCACAATTTGCTGGGCCTCGGTAGGCTCGAGGTCGTCTGGGGCATGTGAACAGGGACCTGGAACGTTCCCAGTCCTCGGCCGCTGGCTCACCTGCTCTTCTCTCCAAGTTCAGCGTCTAACCTGTTGAATATCCAGCCCCTTGTTTGCCAGGACGATTGTTGAGGCGCCGCGGGAATAAACTGCCGACTGGGCTGTTGTCCCCGCTGAAGATCTCCATGTTGACAGCGGTTTCGGCCAGACTAATCTGGCGCTGCTCAGCCGGCGGGCCCCTGGGTTCAAACCCTGCGGCTTGTCGTGCCCGGCCCCCTTGGAGATGGGCGACCGTGCACACGCTCCCTTTTCGACCACCCTTTTCGACCAAGAACCTGCTATGTCGCCTCGCCGACCGGCCGGCCTGCGGCATTGGCGTATCGAGCGATAGTAGCGACGGGAGGATGTTAGCTTGGCTACCGACGTGATGATCGAGGCGACAGGGCTGACGAAGAAATTCGGCGCTGTCAGGGCGCTCGACAGAGTCAGTTTCGAGGTCAACCGTGGTGAAGTGGTTGGCTTCCTGGGGCCCAACGGCGCTGGGAAATCCACCACCATGCGGATTCTCACCTGCTACCTGTCGGCGACAGGCGGTACGGCTCGGGTTCACGGCCATGACGTGTTCGACGAGCCGCTCGCGGTGCGTGAGAAGATCGGCTACCTGCCGCAGCGGGCCCAGATGTACGGCGACATGGGTGCTCTCGAGTACCTGAAGTTCGTCGCTGACCTCCGCAAGATCGACAAACACACCTTTAAAAAGCGGATGAAGAGTGTGATTGAAGTGTGCGGACTTGATGGGGTTCTTGGGAAGGACCTGCGGACGCTGTCTCACGGCTATCGCCAGCGCGTCGGGCTCGCTCAGGCCCTGGTGCACGACCCGCCTATCTTGATTCTCGATGAACCGACCAGCGATCTCGACCCCAACGAGCGGGCCGAGGTCCTCGAGTACATCAAGACGATCGGCGAGGACCGCACCGTCGTGCTCTCGACCCACAACCTGGCCGAGGTCGAGGCCGCCTGCGCTCGGGCCATCATCGTCTCGAAGGGCAGGGTGGTCGCCGACGGCAACATCGAGGAGGTGCGCGCCCGAGGTGGTCGCGTTCGCTACCAAGTCGTCATCGACGAGCAAGACGCCCTGAAGGGTGGCTCAGCCCCCAAGCTGGCCGAGGTCGCCGAGCAACTCGAGGCGCTCGATGGCGTGACGAGCTGCAAAGAGACGCCGACCGATGAGAACGCCCATGCGTTCTCCCTCTTGGGCGTCAAGAGCTCGGATCTGCGGGCCGAGATCTACCGTCTCTGCGTCGACAAGGGCTGGCTGTTGCTGGAGATGCGACGAGACATCCAGAAGCTCGAAGATGTCTTCAAGTCGCTGACCCTCGGGAATGAATCGGATGGTCGCGGGTCATTGGAGGATGCCGAGGACGACGACGACGACGACGACGATGACTACGACGACGACGAGGACCTCGACGACGAGGAGGACCTCGACGACGAGGACGACTCCGACGACGACTCCGACGACGACGAGGACAAGGAGTAGCCTGCGATGAATGCCACACTCACCATCGCGAAACGCGAGTTTCGCTCCTACTTCGACTCGCCGGTGGCCTATGTGGTCATTTGCATCGGCCTGGCTGCCTTGGGCCTGGTGTTCTTCAATCTCAACGGCGGTTTCTGGCAGGCTAACCGCGCGAGCCTGATGCAGATGTTCATGCAGGTGCCGCGCGGCCTATCGTGGTTGGTCATTCCGGTCATCACGATGCGGCTGCTCGCCGAGGAGAAGCACAGCGGCACCCTCGAGATGCTCATCACGCTGCCGGTGAAGGACCACGAGGTCATCCTCGGAAAATTCCTGGGCGCCTGGGGTCTGGTGCTGGTGCTGATTCTCTCGACCGTGCTCTACCCGATCTTCATGTTCGAGTGGCCCTGGGATCTAGGCGCCCTCGACACCGGGCCGATTGTGAGCGGCTACCTCGGTTTGATCATCTACAGCGCGGCGGCCGTGTCGATCGGCTTGCTGATCTCGGCGCTGACCGAGAGCCAGATCATCGCGTTCTTCATCACCTTCGTGCTGCTGTTCCTGCTCCACTTCATCGGTGCAGGGCTGACCCTGAGCATCTTGCCCCCGAAGGCCGAGCTCGTGGTTGCCTTCATCAGCTTCGACACCCGGCTGGTGGGCTTCGTGCGCGGCCTGATCAACAGCCGGGACGTCATCTACTTCGTGACCATCACCATCGGTTGCCTCATTGGCTCCTTCTGGGCGCTCGAGCGGCGCAAGTGGGCCTGAGAAGGAAAAGGACACGACGATGGAACGCAAACAACGAGCTGCGAGCCTGTCTGGGCTGTATCTGGCGGTAATCGCCGCCGGTCTGGTCCTAGTCAACGTGCTGTCCTACGGCCTCAACCAGCAGGCCGACATGACCAAGAACGAGCGCTTCACCCTATCGATTGGGTCGGGCCGGCTCGTCAGTGAAGGTCTCAAAGAGCAGATGCTGGTCACTCTTTATGTGACCCGCGGCATGCCCAAGACCGATCTCTTCGTCGATGATTTGCTCAACCTCATGTCCGAGTACGAAGAGGCCAGCAATGGCAAGCTCAAGTACGTGGTGGTCGAGCCCAAGACCGACGAGGCACGAGACAAGGCCAAGGAAGCGGGTCTGCAAGAAGCGGCCTTCGGTGAAGGCAGTGAGACCGGTGACAAGGCCACCATCACCCGTGGCTACATGGGCATCGTCTTCGAGTACGGCAGCGAGAAAGAGGTCATCCCGATCCTCTCGCCCGATCAGACCCAAGGGCTCGAGTTCTGGATCACCAACAAGATCCGCGAAATCCGTGATCGCGCCGACGACATGTATCAGAAGATCGGCGTCATCCAGAAAGATGGCATCAAGCTCACCGATGCCAACCTGGTCCCTCCCCAGGGCGGGCGCCCAGGGCCGAACATCAAGGGTATTCTCCAGCAGGCCTTGCCCTTCTACAAGATCGAGGACGTTGATCTCGAGGATGGCGAGGTGGCGATCGACAGCACCCTGCGCGGCGTGATCATGCTCCAGGCCGACAAGGACTGGAGTGAGAAAGAGCTGGCTCGAGTGGACCAGTTCATGATGCTGGGCGACAAGTCGCTCTTGGTGATCGCCGGGGCTGTCAACCTGAAGTCGGCAGACGCCACGATGAAGGCGGAGCTCAACACCCGCAAGCTAGACACCCTGCTCGGCCCCTATGGCATCGAGATGAAGAAAGAGGCGATCGTCGACTGGAACGCCCAGATGCGGATCCCCCTTCAGAACCAGCTCGGCCAGTTGGAGTGGATGACCGCTCCGGGCGTCGTCCAGCTGCAGCACGACGACAGTGCTGAGGCGGACGAACAGACCCTGGACAACTCTTTCGCTGGGTTCTTCCGGCTCGAAGAGCTGGCCTTCCCCTATCCGTCGGTGCTGGTTCCTCACCCGGAAAAGCAGCCAGCGGCCGAGATCACCGTGGTGGCACGGAGCACCGCGAGCAGCACCATCGAGAAAGACACCTCGCTCAACCTGAAGCCACGAACCGACTGGAAGCCGACCGGCGAGTCGGCCCAGCGGGTCATCGCCGTGAGCGTGGTCGGCAAGCTCAAGAGCGCCTTCAGCGCCAAGCCGCCTGAGGGGATCGAGATCGCCAAGGAGTCGCCCACCGAGAGTCGGGTGCTGGTCATTTCTTCGCCTCAGTTCCTGGCCAACCCCTTTGCTCGGGCGGGCAACCCGCCCCCCATGCCGCCCCAGATGCAGATGATGGGCGCCAACTTTGGCGGCGATCGCACCCTGCAGGCCATCGCCGGGCCCTATGCCCGTCAATACCTGACGGCCACCATCCTGGCGTTCAAGAACCTGCTCGACTGGATGGCCAACGACAAGGATCTGATGGCGGTGAGCGCCAAGCTGCTGGGTGATCCCAACTTGAGCTACACCGACATCCCCAAGCCGGACGTCAAGCCTGACGACAGCGAAGAGGTCGTCAAGAGCAAGCTGGAAGACTATCGCAACGGCCGCACGGCGTTGCAGCAGAAGGTTCAGTGGTCACTGACCTTGTTGCCAGCCCTGTTCTTCATGATCTTCGGAATCACGCGGTGGCGACTGCGAGAGGCCAACCGGGGCAACGTGAAGGTGGACTGACCGGCTCGGTCGCTGCGAATCGGAGGAGTTGTCGATGAAGCAAGAACACAAGCTCTATGCTGGCGTGGCGATTCTGGTGGCGCTCGGGTTCGGGGTCTACACGGCCCGTTCCGGCGCTCGCAAAGAAGCTGAGCAGCACCACGTGACCGCCGCCGCGGATCTGCCCACGGTCAAGCTGTCCAAGGAGGACGCCGACAAGATCACCAAGTTCGTGATCAAGAACGCCGACAAGGGTGAGGTCACCCTCCAGAAGAAGGGGGACAACTGGGAGCTCACCAAGCCGCTCAGCGCGCCGGCGAATCAGGCGAACATCAAGAGCCTGGTCGAGAACATCCAGAAGATCGAGCTCTCCGCGCTGATCGCCCAGGGCACCGAGACCTACAAGAAGTACGAGCTCGACGGCGAAAAGTCAGTGCACGCCCAGGCCTTCAAGGGCGACGAGAAGGTCTTGGACGTGTTTTTCGGCAAGAGCGGTAGTCGTGGCCAGAT
Organism: Myxococcales bacterium; assembly: GCA_030590865.1. Classification (GTDB taxonomy): domain Bacteria; phylum Myxococcota_A; class Polyangia; order Polyangiales; family Polyangiaceae; genus JAPYTK01. The sequence continues at coordinate 7,631 of JAUVCD010000304.1, forward strand.
GGCACGAGTGGCAGGCACCGATGCCGTCTACGCTGCCAAGGGCTACTCGAGCTACCAGTGGGCCCGGGAGATCAAGAACTGGCGGGACACCGAAATCCTGAAGTTCGAAGACGGCAACGCCATCAGTGTCGAGATCGAGAACCCGAACGGCAAGTTCAGCTTCACCAAGCAGGACGACGAATGGGCGGGCTCATTCTACCCGCGAGGGGACAACGGCAAGCTCGCCGCCAAGGCGAAGGACTGGGAGCTGTTCGACGGCGGGAAGGTCAAGAACATGCTCCGGGCCTACAAGAACTTGAAGGCCAGTGACTTCGCCGAGAAGGGGGCCGACACGGGCGTCGACGAGCCCTTGACCCACGGCGGCGTGGTGCGCATCAAGCTCAAGGACGACACCGGCGACTTCACGGTCAAGCTGGGCAAGACGCAAGAGGGCTCGAACCGCTATGCGGTTCAAGAGGGCGGCGACGGTACGGTCTATGTGGTGAGCAGCTGGGCTGCTGACTGGGCGACTGCAGAGGCGGAGAAGTACCAGAAGGCCGAAGAGAAAGACGACGGCAAAGACAAGGGCGACGACAAGAAGGACGCCAAGAAGAAGTTGGCTCCCGGCAAGCCCAAGATGGTCCAGATGCCCCCGCCAATGCCCAAGGGCGGCTCCCAGCCCAAGAGCAAGTAGTCGTCGCCATTCGGCCGGCCCGCGACTAACAGAGAGCAGCGAGCGACAACGGCAGCATCGCTCGCTGCCGCTGTCCATTTCCTGTTCCTAGTTCCTCGTTCTGAAGGGCCGACCCATGAAAGCCTCCTACCGCTGGCTACGGGACCTGCTTCCCGGGCTCGATGCCCCGGCCGACGATGTGGCCGAAAGACTGACCCGCTCGGGACTCGAGGTCGAGGAGATCATCGTTTACGGCGCTGCCTGCACTCAGGTGGTTATCGCTGAGGTCCGCGCCGTCGAGCCTCATCCCAAGCGCGACAAGCTCACCCTGGTCACGGTGGATCGTGGCACCGCTGAGCAGATTGTCGTGTGTGGTGCGCCCAACGTGCCGGCGCCAGGCGGCCGGGTGGTCTTGGCGCCGCTCGGGACCGAGCTTCCTGCCATCGGATTTGCCGTTGCAGCCCGGGAGATCGGCGGGGTGGTCAGCGAAGGGATGCTGTGCTCGGAGAATGAGCTCGGCCTGGTTGGCGGCGGGGGCAAAGGCGCGGGCATCATGGTGCTGTCGCCATCGGTGGATGGTCCGCTCGGCACACCCTTGAGCGAGGCCATCGAGGGGACCCATGACGTCATCTTCGACATCGGAGTCACGCCCAATCGGCCCGATGCCCTGAGTCACGTGGGTCTGGCCCGAGAGCTGGCGGCTCTCTACGACCTCGATTTCTCTTTGCCGGCGACTGAAACGCCCAGCCAGGTAGCGTCAGACAAGGCCATCGCCGAGCTGGCCTCGGTCGAGATCGCCGACACCGAGCGCTGTCCCCATTACGGTGCTGCGCTGATTGTGGACCTGACGATCGGGCCGTCGCCTGACTGGTTGCGTTACCGACTCGAGAGTCTCGACATGCGCGCGATCAGCAACGTCGTCGACGTCACCAACCTGGTGCTGCTCGGCTACGGGCAGCCGCTTCACGCCTTCGATCTGGACCGGCTGCCAGGGGGCCGCGTGCTGGTCCGCCGAGCCGCAGCAGGGGAGATGATGACCACCCTCGACCAGATCGAGCGGAAGCTGTCGGATGATGACCTGGTGATCACCGATGGGCAGCGCGCCATCGCCTTGGCCGGCGTGATGGGTGGCGCTGACAGCGAGGTGGGCGACGACACGAAAGCGGTGCTGCTCGAGTGCGCCTATTTCGCTCCTCGCGGCATCCGACGCACCGCGCGGCGCCACGGGTTGCATAGCGAGGCGAGCCACCGGTTCGAGCGAGGCTGTGACCCCGAGGCCGTGCCTGATGTCCTCGACCGGGCCACTGCGCTCCTTGCCAATTTGTGCTCGGGCGCCGCCGTGCCGGGGGCCATCCTCGCCGGCGTGGCACCTGCCAAGCGCCAGCCGATCCCCCTTCGCAAGGGGCGTATGGCGTCATTGCTTGGGCTCGAGATCGGGCTCGACCGCGCGGGTTGCATCCTCGAGCGACTTGGCTTCGTCGTGGACGGTCAAGGATCGCGGGCCGAGGCGCTGACCATTGTGGCGCCCAGCTTCCGACCGGACATCAAGCGGGAGGAGGATGTCATCGAGGAGGTCATGCGCGTCCACGGGATCGACGAGCTGCCCTCCACGGCCCGGCCGGTGCTGCCGGCGACCGGGCGCTCGACACCGACCACCGAGGATCGGGCGCGGCAAGCAGCCGCCGAGCTGGGGCTTGCCGAGGCCTTGACCTATGGCTTCGTCTCCCGCGCCGAGCTCGAGGTGCTCGATGCGCCAGCGCCTTGCGTGACCTTGAAGAACCCGCTCACCGAGGATCGCAGCGTCATGCGGTCCTCGCTACTGCCCGGCCTGCTGGAGGCGCTCAAGCGCGCTCGACGCCACGGCGTGATGGACGTGCGCATGTTCACCGTGGGGCGACGGTTCGTTGCGCCTGTGGAGACCGAGGCGGTCTTGCCCGTCGAGCGGCTCGGTTTGGCTGCGGTGCTCGCTGGCTCGTGCAGCGTGGGACTGTCCAAGCCGGAGCCAGTGACGGTCTACGACGCTAAGGGCATCGCCATCGAGCTGATTGAACGAGTGGTGGGTAAGCCTGCGCGGCTACAGCGGGAGGCGCCAGGGGCCGCTGGGCTCAAGCACCTCCATCCCCGCGGCGGCGGGGCGCTCTATGTGGGGGATCAGCACGTGGGTTGCCTGGGTCCTCTCCACCCGGACGTCGTCGAGCGGCTCGATCTGGATGGCGAGTGCATCGTCCTGGAGATCGATCTGCACAGCCTCGACGAGATCGGTCGGACCGTGCCCCAGTACCGACCGGTGCCTGCCTTACCGCCGGTGATGCGGGATCTGGCCTTGGTGGTGAGCGAAGATGTCAGCGCCGGCGAGCTTTCGGCGGTCATTAGCCAAGCCGCCGGGGAGCTTTGCGAGTCGGTAGAGCTGTTCGATCTATTTCGCGGCAAGGGCGTCCCGCCAGACCATCAGTCGCTCGCCTACCACCTGGTGTTTCGCGACCCGAAGGCGGCGACCGATCTCGACCATGCGCGCACCCTGACGGACA
>JAUVCD010000694.1 GCA_030590865.1 Myxococcales bacterium
AAGCGTGGTGAAATGGGCCCATGCGCCTTTCGCCTGGCACCGTGGAGGGCGAGCACGCCCGCTTGGTGCGAGTGCTCGGCCGGGGCGGTATGGGCGCCGTCTGGCTCGCCGAGCATCTGCGCCTTCAGACGCAGGTGGCGGTCAAAGTGATCGCCGGCGAGGAGCTGCGCAACGATCCCAAGCTCCGAACCCGGTTGCTCCGTGAAGCGATGGCCGCTGCCAAGATCCGCAGTCCCCACGTGGTTCAAATCCTCGACCACGGGGAGACAACCGATGGCACGCCTTACGTGGTGATGGAGCTGCTCGAAGGGGAGAGCTTGGGCGAGCGGCTCGAGCATAGCGGCCCGGTCGAGGTCGAGCTGGCGGCGGCGATCGTGACTCAAACTGCGCGAGCGCTGCGGGCGGCGCACCGGCTGGGCATCGTGCATCGCGACATCAAGCCGCACAATATCTTCCTGCTCAGCTCGGACGACGGCGAGGCGTTCCTCAAGGTGCTGGACTTCGGGATCGCTCTGCACACCGGCCACGGCGTCACGGATCAACGCCTGACGGCGACTGGACAGCTGCTGGGCACGCCACCGTACATGAGCCCAGAGTCCGTACTGCATGCGGATCCGCCGGGGCCAGCATTGGACGCCTGGGCGCTCGCTGTGACGGCCTACGAGATGCTGCTCGATGCGCTCCCCTTCGTCGGCGACACCCTTGGCGCGACGATTGTTGCGATCACCAAGGGGACCCACGCGCCGCCCAGCAGCTTGCGTCCCGAGCTCGGGCCCGAGATGGACCGGTGGTTTGCCAAGGCCTTCCACGTCGATGTGGAGCAGCGCTTCACTTCCTTGGGCGAGCAGGCTGAGACCTTCGCCGAGCTGTGCCAGGAGCTCGCCGCCCCCGTGCCGCCGAAGGCGCGGGCCTCGGAGCCGATAGGGGAGCAAGAGCTGCGACAAGTCCCCGAGGTTGTCCCTGATACTGATACCGAGCTCGAAGCCCTCGCGCCGCCCGTACCATCGGCGCCGGCGGTGGGCGACACAGACTCGCAGGAGAGCCAGGCGGCAAGCGCGCTCGCCGCAACCGTTCATTCTTCGGCAGATCCCCTTGCGCGGGAGACCCAGAGACAAGTCGCTGGCGGAGCAGCAACCTTCGGCGGCGCTTCAGCGCCCTCGCAGCGCCGCCCGAGCGGCCGCCGCCGATGGACCGCCGCCGTGGCGGCGACCAGCGCAGTGATGACCGTGATCGCTGTCGCCGGTTGGCTGGCGCTGCGGGACGATGAACCCGCGGCCACCAGTCCCGCGCCGAGCGGCAGTAGGTCGGTCGCCAGCGCCGCGACGCCGCCGAGCAGCCAGCCCGCCCCTCCCACCGCACCGCCTGATGGCATGGTCGCAGTGCCGTCGAAGACCTACCGCATCGGCTGCACCCCGAAGGTGCAGCCCGGTTGCTTCAGCGACGAAGGCCCAGCTCATGAGGTCGCCCTGCCCCGCTTCGCCATCATGCACCACGAGGTCAGTAAGGCTGACTACGGAGCCTGTGTGAAGGCCGCCGCGTGCCCGCCTGCCTCCACCGGGGAGGGCTGCGTGTTCGCCAACCGCGGCGGCGATGACTTGCCGGTCAACTGCGTGAGCTGGCAGGGAGCGGACCGCTACTGCCGCTATCGCGGGTGGCGGCTGCCGAGCGAGCAGGAGTGGGAAGCGGCCGCCCGTGGCGCTGAGGACCCACGCTATCCCTGGGGTGACGAGGCACCCAGCTGCGAGCGAACGGTGATGCGCAGCGGGGCCGGGCCTGGTTGCGGCAGCGGCGCCGTAATGCCAATCGGCGCAAGAAAAGCGGATCGCTCCTGGGTGGGGGCGGTCGGCATGGGCGGCAACGTGCGCGAGTGGACCGCATCCACATACGGCGCTTATCCCCATGGGCGAGCTCAGCCCGGCCGGGTGGGCATGGTCAACCGTGGCGGCAGCTTTCGTGAGAGCAAGAGCGAGCTCGGCGCGACTTACACTCGAGGAGTCGACCCGCCAGGTGAGACGCGCGTGGGACTCGGATTTCGCTGTGCCGCGAGTTTGTAGCGGCCCTGTTTCTAGCAGCCCCACCAAGCACCCCGCGGTGCTGTGTTAGGCTGAGCTCGGAGCATTGGTGTCATGGCCTGCTTGCGCTCGTTCGACCACCTGAAGGGACTGCTGCTCGCTGCTGCGACAGTCACGCTCGCGGCCAGCCTGTCGGCCCCGACGCTGGCCCAGCCAGCATCGGACGAGCAGACCCAGTGTCGGGGAGCCAAGAAGTGGTACGCCGGTGCCTGCCACTACCCTGAAGACATCACCGCAATGGAGGCTGAGACGGCTCGTCACCAGGCCGAGAAGGCGCGACGGGTAGCAGAAGCCCAGCGCCAGGCCGAAGAGGAGGCGCGGCGCGAGGCCGAAGGCCAGCGTCAGGCCGAGGCGGATGCGGGCCGATCCGATGGCCATGGAGAGGCCGCGGTAGCGCCGCCCGATGGCGCATCCCAAGGCCCCGACTCAGGGAGCGAGGAGCCGGCGTCTGGAGGCCTATCGCCCCTCGTGTGGGTCGGCTTTGCCGTGGGTGGCACCGCCCTGATCGTCGCCGCGATCACCGGGGGGGTCTCCTTCGACCGGGCGCAAAGCTTGGAGAACGAATGCACCCTGGGACCGACTGGCGACAAGTGCCCCGCCGACCGGCAAGCCGAGATCGACACCATGCTGACGCTGGCCAACGTGTCCAACGTCGGCTTTGCGGTGGCTGGGGTCGGCGCAGTGGTGGGAGTGATCGGCCTGCTCATCTCAGAGGACAGCCCGCAGGCCACAGAGGACGGGCAGTCGGCTACAGAGGTCACCATCGCACCGCTGATCGGGCCGGGCTTCCTGGGCGTCACAGGTCGCTTCTGAGCTCCCGGTCGACGTCGTGCCGGGAGACCGAGCGCAGCACCTGCCCGCTCAGGGCCCTGCCGCCCCGGGCCACACGCGGAAGGCGACCGCGTCGTAGACCACATGCGACGTGAGATCTTCCAGGCCGGCCAGGGTGAGAGCCCCTTGGAAGCTCGCGCCTACCAGCGGCGCGTCGCAACCTTTGTCGCGAGCCACGCCGCCCATGAATGTGCTGCTCGACCCGACTTGGTGCAGATAGGCGCCGGTTGGGGGGAGCGCAGCCACCGCGCCGTAGAAGCCCTGCTGGGAGCTCGAGTACTGGAGGCTACCGCCCAAGAAGTTGAGATTCCCCGACGCGCCTTCGAACTCGCCTCCGAGCAGAAAGGTCGACCCCATGCTCGCCAGCGCGTTGATCCGAGCCTGTTGGCCCGAGTTCGTGGGCACTTCGGCAACCTCCAGATCGGGTGCCTGGGGAGCGGCCGAAATGGCAAGAAAGGTGCTCTCCACGCCTCCGCCATGGACCATCGTTGGGGCGCCTGAAACCGGGTCTCCGTCAGCCGCTTGGAAACTGACCTCGGTACCGGTGTAGGTACCCGAAAAGGCGATCCGGCCCCCATTGTCGATGGCGGCGGCCAAGACTTTCTCGTTGCTGGTGTCGCCAGTCGTCGCCACGACCGTGCGGAGCCAGTCCACAGCCACGTTGCTGGGGTCGTCGTCATAGGGCAACCGGGCGACGAAGCCCGTGGTGGCACCGGCCAGGACGGCATCACCGACAGCGCCGAAGGGAATGGCAGGCGGGCCGCTTGTGGGCGGTCTCATGGTCCCGGCGAAGACCACCTCGCCATCCGGACCGACCGCCAGATCCTCCAGGTCCAGGGTGGCATCACCGCCTCCGTACCGGAGCTTGGTGCGAAAGGCGCTGCCATCGGCTTCGATGTCCATGACGAATAGATCTTGCCCGCCGTCGACTAGCTCCAGCAGCTGCTCAAGCTCTGCTCCGGAGTTGCCAGTGCGAAACCACAGGATGTCGACGGCCTGACCGCCGACCCACAAGCGCTTGGTCCTTGGTGAGAATGCAACAGCCGACACGCTTTGGTCGCCCGAGGTTCCAAGCTTGACGAACCACTCTAGGGTCCCGTCTGAAGCGAGCCGCGCGACAAACCCGTCCAGTCCGCTGGCGCCCCAGTCGTCTTCGCCAACGCGCATCCACACAAGGAACTCACCGCCGAGGTAGACGTTACCGGCAGCGTCCGTATCGACGTCATTCACGCGGACTGTGCCGCCAACGTAGGATTTGCACCACAAGACCTCGTCGAGGGTCGTGTTCAGCTTGACGACAAATCCCCGTTCGCCCTCGCCGGTTTGCTCGGTGCAGCCGGACAGGGTGCCGCTGGTATGGCTGCCCACGACCAGCACGTTGCCCCACCGGTCGGACGCAATGGCCTTCACCATCACCTCCCCAGTGACATCCGCAGCGTCCGCCAGCTGCGCCGCGACCTGCGCCTCGCCCGGGATACCTCCGCCGGTCGGGCAGTCAGGAGCGACCGCGCCGGTGCCTCCGCCGCCTTGCGCGCCCGTTCCGCCAGCGCCGGTGCCGGTCGCGTTCACAACCTCCAGGTCAGCGCCGCCGGACAGCAGCTGGCAGCTGACGACCAAGGTAGCGGGAGCGGCGAGAAGCGCTGCGAGGCCGATGAACAGGCTCCGATTCATGGGTGGTCCCAATCTAGCCAATGATGGCGTCGTTGGCGACCGTCGGAGGGCATGGCGACGGCAAGTGACCACGGCCACCATGCCACGGTGGCAACACGCCTGTCCTTCGCCAGACTCCCATCCACTCGAAGATCGTCGATCTTCCCTGGTCCTCGATCTCCCCCGGCTACCGCGGATCGCCGAGCAGCAGGCGATTGTGCGGCGAGATGTC
>JAUVCD010000762.1 GCA_030590865.1 Myxococcales bacterium
GGCGACGAGCCCGGCAATATCCTCAGGTCGGTGGCGGAGCGGTGGCATCCTCAACTTCACCACTTCCAGCCGATAGAGCAGGTCGCTTCGAAAGGTGCCTCGGCGGGCTTCAGCGCCCAGGTCACGATTGGTCGCTGCCAGAACGCGCAGATCCACCTTGCCCGTTTCGTCATCCCCAACCCGCCGAACCTCACCGGTTTCCAGCGCTCGCAGCAGCTTAGGTTGCAAGTCCAGCGGCATCTCGCCGATCTCGTCGAAGCAGATGGTGCCGCCGTCGGCGCGGTGCAGCGCACCTGCTCGATCCTCGATCGCCCCAGAGAAGGCGCCCTTCTTGTGGCCAAAGAGCTCGCTCTCAGCGAGATCACGGGGGATCGACGCGCAATCGAAGACGACATAAGGTCGGTCAGAACGCCTCGAGACCTGGTGAATCGCCCGGGCCGCGAGCTCCTTCCCCGTGCCGCTCTCGCCTTCGATGAGCACCGTGACTTCGGTGGTGGCCACCCGCTCCATGATGGCGAAGAGCTCTCGCATCGACACCGACTCACCGAACAGCTCGCCGAACTGGCGAGCGGTGCTCGGCTGAACCTCTCGCACGTGAAAGCGGGGCTGGATGGCGACGGAGGACTTTCCAAGGCGGAGGACGGCGCCGAGAGGCACCGATGCGTCGACCACTCGGGCCCCGCCGACGTAGGTGCCGTTGCGGCTCTCGAGATCTTGGACCTTGATTTCCCCGTTGACGACGGAGACCACGGCATGGCGACGAGACACCGCCCGGTCCTCGAGCACCAGCTGACAGGCGGGCTCGCTGCCGATGGTCACGGGCCCATCGAGCGCCACCTCGCTGCCTTCGGCCGGCCCTGACACCACGACCAGCTTGGCGGCCACGGGCAGGCCTGCGACTGCTCGCGACAGAACGGCGGTCTCGACGTCTGGTTGGCGGCGCTGGTCGCTCATGCCCCAGCAGTCATACACGGCTCAGAAGGGCAACGCCATGCCGTAGCTGAGTGCTGCGCCGCCAGGGATGGTGATGGCCTGCAAGGTTCCGTGACCAGGCCCAGCCGACGGCGAGGATGGGTCATCGTCGCTGCGGGCGAAGTGGATGGTGATGAGGACTCCGCCGGTGAGCAGGGCTAGCCCGGCGACACCGAGGCTGGCGTGGGACGCGATGTCCAGGGCCTCGCCGCTGTCGATGTCCTCATCGTAGCTCGGGTCAGCGCAGGGCTGATCGCCGCAGGCCTCGACTATCTCGTCGTAGCGGTCGCCAGCCATCTTCCTGGTCACGCCGGCGCCAATGCCGGCTAGGGCCGCCAGCCCGATTGCGACGACCCCGCCCACTAGCATGCCGTTGCCGCCTCCCGGATCGGGTTCTGGCTCAGCTGGCTCGGCGGGACGGGTTGGCAGTGGGGTGGGTGGCGGTGAGGTGGGTGGCTCAACCGGTTGGGGCAGCGGTGCGGGCACCACCGTTGGCGCTGGAGCAAGTGCTGGCGCCGGCGCCGGGGGCTTCGCCATCGGCGTGAGCGCGATGGCAATGCTCTGGGTGGTTCCGGCGGCGACCGAGATCTTGCGTCGGTAGCCGACGAAGCCCGGTGCATCGGCGCGGATCCGCACCGTTCCTGGCAGCACTGCTGTCTGGGCGGAGAAACGGTTCGGCGGAACGGGGACGCCGTTGAGCTCGACGACGAGGGCTCGAGGGCTGCCTGCCAGGTAGAGCGTCACGAAGCCGACCCGTGCCTCGAGCTCAGCGAGTTCGCGCCGTGCCGCGTCCCGGGTGGCTGCGAAGCGTGACTCGGTTTTTGCTCGTGCGGCTGCGGCCCGCACCGTTTCTTTCATTTCGTCGTGGGCTTCTGGCAGCCTGCCAACCTGCCGCAGGCTGCGGGCCAGGTAGAGGCGGGCGTTGGGGCTGTGCTGCTCCCGGGCGAGCTTGCGGAACAGCGGCAGTGCCTCGGTGTAGCGCTGGGCCCGGTAATGCTCTTGCGCCGTGAGGTAGACTTCGTCTGCGCTAGCGCCAGTCTCGGTCGACTTGGGCTGATGAGAGGGCGCGGCTGTGGGAGCGGGCTGCGCTTCCGCAACTTGGAGCGCCGTGGTGGCGACTAGCCCCACGATGGCCCAGACCCTTCGTTTCATCGTCTTACAATCTAGGCGGGTGGAAGGTGTTTGACGAGGGTCCTGGAGCAGCCGGCTTCGCTGGGCTGGTTGCCGAGCCGCTCGTCTTCACCGTCCCGTAGCCCGCCGGGGGACTGGCGGTAGGCCACCGCGCAGTGGCTCTGCCGGCTGCCGTCACCTGAGCCGGGTGGGCTGCCGAGCCGCTGGGCGAGGCGGAGGCTGAGGCGGTCACGCCCGGTGCTTGCGCCGCTCCGACCGTCTCAGCAGGCGGCGCCGTCAAGCCCTCGTCACCGCGGGTCGGTTGCGGCCTCGTGACGGGTTCGGTGCTCGTCTCGTCACTGGAGGTTGGCCCGCGAACGGCCAGCCACACGACCACTGCAGTGACGACCGAAGCCATGACTGCCGCCACGATGGCACTGTTGAGCGCCGTGGGCCGCCGTCGCAACGGGAGGGTGGCGAGCGAGGCCGCCATGTTAGTGCGCTCGCCTAACAGCTCAGGGGGGGCGGACGTCGGCGACCGGTCGCTCCCACCGTTGAGCGCGGCCGTCTCTTCCGTCGAGTCGTCGCCCAAAGCCTCCGCTCGGTCAGCCGCGCTGGCCCCGCCTACGGCCACCGGTCGGACCGCCGCTGGCAGCTGTTCGGACCAGGGCCCGAGGTCGTCGTCGATGGTCGTGGCGCTGGCTGACAGTGGCATCGACTGGTCGCTACGGTCCGTTGGCGCGCTGGGCGGAGGCGCGTCCGAGTCTCGGCTCGTCGACCCCGAAAGGGGTAGGTCGTTCTCCTCTCCAGCCGGCGGGATCTGGAGCCTGACCCCTTCGATGAGCTTGGCGACTGCTCGTGGACGGGCGGTGCTCACTGCGGCTTGCGTGGCCGCTGCATCGATCGCCTCGGCGAAGGCTGCCGCGCTGGTGAACCGGTCGTCACACCTTGCCAGCGCCTGCATGCAGGCCGCATTGATGGGCCTGGGCAGGTCGGGGCAGAGATCTCGTGGCGAGCCGTTGGGGCCTGCGAGGACCAAACATGCCAGGGCCGCCTCGTTGTCGGCGACGAAGAGGCGCTGGCCGGTCAACATCTCCCAGAGCACACAGCCGGCAGCATAGACGTCGACCCGACGGTCGATAGCGCCGCCCTCGAGCTGCTCTGGTGCCATGTAGGGCATCTTGCCTTTCAGCTGCCCCCGACGGGTGCTCGTCAGCCGCGCCTCTGCGAAAGCGATGCCGAAGTCGGTGATTCGCGCCACCCCATCCACACCGATCAGGATGTTGTGAGGCGAGATGTCACGGTGCACCAGCTTCAACAGTCGGCCGTCCCGATTCGCCAGCTCGTGAGCCGCGTGGAGACCTTCGAGCACGTCGAGGATGATCCGCACGGCGATGGGCAGTGGCACCGGTCCCTCGCCCTGCTGCTGGCGCTGGTGGAGCGCGTCGCGAAGTGAGGCGCCATCTACCAGCTCGAGGACGATGAACTGACCATCGGCGGCCACGTCGAGGGTGGGCACTACGTTGGGGTGGCGGATCTTGGCAGCCAAGCGTGCTTCGTCCAGAAACATCGCGCTGAACTCGGGATCCGCGGCGATGTGGTCGTGCATCACCTTGATGGCGACTAGTCGCTCGAAGCCACCGGGACCCACCGTCCGGGCGACGTAGACGCTCCCCATCCCGCCTGAGGCGATGAGCTTGAGGGCCTCGTAGCGGCCGTAGCGCATGGGTTTCATTGGGTGACCATGGGTGCTTTGCTCGCAGCCCCCATCCAAAGAGGATAGTGGGCGCGACGAGTCGAACCAAGGGCACCACAAGATTTGGACGGCCAGATCTGAAGGAAGCGCGGTGGAGCCGCGCATCGCATTTTCAGGCCGGAGTGGGCGCCCGTGGCGGAAGCGGAGGCGGAAGCGGAGGCGGAGGCAGAAGCAGAAGCGGAGGCAGAAGCAGAAGCGGAGGCAGAAGCGGAGGCAGAAGCAGAGGCAGAATCAGAATCAGAGGCAGAGGCAGAGGCAGAAGCAGAGGCAGAAGCAGAGGCAGAAGCAGAGGCAGAAGCAGAGGCAGAAGC
>JAUVCD010000103.1 GCA_030590865.1 Myxococcales bacterium
GCCGTGCGCCTCCCCCCCCCAGACAACCGGTAGAAGCTACTACGGCTCGACGAGCGCGCTGTTGCCGGAATGGCAGCTGTTACAGGCCGCCGTCGCGGCCATGATCATGGACGTCTCGCCATTGGCGTTGCGAAAGCGCACCTCCGCGCCAGCCCAGCTCGGCGAGCCGCCGGGATGGTCCAACCAGAAGTTGCCATTGTTGGCCGAATAGGTGGTGTAAAGCGTGCCGTCCACCAAAGCGCCCACCTGGACGTGGGCTGCACCTTGAGAGCCGCCCGACTGGTGAACGGTGCCGCCAAACAGCCACTGATTGCCACCTGAAGCATGGCAGCTCATGCAGTCATTGCCGTTATTGTGTTCTCCATCCGACGGATTGGGCGTGCCGTTGGCATCGTATGCCGGCGCCCCGTCCCAGAAGTCCGGCGTGCCGCCACCACCGGCGGTGCCACTCGTACTACCGCCGGTACCGCTAGCACTGCCACCGGTGCCGCTTGCACTACCACCGGTGCCACTCGCACTGCCGCCGGTGCCGCTCGCACTGCCACCGGTGCCAGAGCCACCCGTACCGCTACTGCTGGTCGTGGTGTCCGTATCCTCGGGACTGTCGTCGCAGCCCAACAGGGGCGCAACGGCCACACTCACTCCCAATGCCAAAAGTAAATAGGCTCTCACAGTTCATTACCTCGCTACATATCGGCGCTCGAGACCAAACGCCCAGGTTGGCTCAATTGGAGAACGCACCGCGGTGGACTCGTCGAGCCACAAGTTGCGCGAATGACGCCAGCGCTGTGCCCGTAGCACTGGGCCGGCAGCCGACCACGTCCACTTGACGAGATATCGGCAACCACTCTTGGGCATTGCCGGTCATTCGGCATACTTTTCGAGATGACGTCCATTTCACGGCGGTTGCGGCTTTGCCGCGGTGCCAGGCCACCCTCGTTGCAAGGTCCGCGCCTCAACGGCGCTAGTGGTTCCGCTGCCGGCCGAGGCGCTTAGATTCGACAGCTTTCACCGTCACGTTTCCCGTCCAGGTCAGCGCACGGATGAACCGCTAGCCGAGCTCGCAGCCAATCCCACCGCACCAGCAGGGAACCAGGAATGACGCCGGTAAGGTGGGCCAGGAGGAACCAGGTTGGCTCCACCGGCCACTGCCACCCGTAACGGAGCAGCGCATAGGGCAACCAAGCTCCAACGCCGAGCCAGATGAGCAGTCGGCCGCCAGCCCGCCGCTGAGCCACGCTCCGAGCGGTCCTCTCGACCACAGCTGTCACTTTGAATGCCTCACTACGCGGTAGATCACGTCCCAGCTAACCTGCTGAATGGCAAGGCGCGTGCCAGCTGAGCGAGAGCCGCTTGACGACTCGGAGCACACGGCTGCCCGCTGCGCACAATGGGCTGAGAGGCACGGGAACAGGCTGCCCCATTGGCTCATCCAGCAATATGCCGACTTCTCGGCCTTGCCCTGACGATCCCTCGGCACCTGGGCTCGGTCGACGAGCCGTCAATGGCAGGTCGGTTCCCCGCGTCCCAGCTACCATTGCAACGCAGTCAACGATCAGAGGTTCTGAGTCAGGGTGATTGCACCAGTTACGAGATGGCGCCCGCGACCGCGGACAGCCCTCATTCGGTCCAATTGTTGCTAGCTCATTGTGCAATGCTTTTCGTTGGCTTGTCGCACCGCACCGCGCCCATCGAGATACGGGAGCGGCTCAATCCCGTGGGGGCTGACCTATTAGGGTGCCTCTTTGCCCAGAACGATGTGGCTGAGGCACTGGTGTTGTCCACCTGTAACCGCTTCGAAGTCTATGTCGTGCCCGCTACCGGCAAGGTCGACCTGGAGGCTTTGGCGCGCACCATCATCGACAGACTGGCGACCATCGCGGGACCGGAGGTCCAAGCGTTGCTAACTTGGGAGACTGGACGCTGCGCCTTGCGCCACATGTTTCGGGTCGCGGCATCTCTCGATTCATTGGTCCTAGGGGAGCCTCACGTGCTCGGGCAATTCAAGACTGCAGCCCGCCAGGCGGAGGAGCGTGGCACCCTGGGGCCACGCCTGCGGGCCGCCACGAGGCGCGCAGTACAGGTCGCCAAACGGGTCAGGTCGGAGACCGCCATCGGCGAGGGCCAAGCCTCAGTCCCGAGCGTGGCCGCACGGCTGGCACGCCGGATCTTCGACGACGTTGGGGTCCGCAAGGTGTTGTTGATAGGGGCCGGCGACATGGCCCAGAGCTGTGCCAAACCGCTGGCGAGCGCTGGCGCCGAGCTTTCGGTCATCAATCGCAGCGCCCCGCGAGCTCACCGACTCGCCGCCCTGGTTGGCGGACGCGCCCGGCCGCCCGGCGAGCTGAACGCGGCGCTGGTCGAAGCGGATATTGTGATCACCGCCACGTCCAGTCGAGCTTTCGTCCTGTCCCAAGAGCTGGTCCGCAAGACCATGGAGATCCGAGACGAGCGGAGCCTGTTTCTGATCGACATTGCCGTGCCCCGAGACATCGACCCAGCGGTCGCCGATCTCGACGGCGTGTTTCTCTTCGACGTCGACACCTTGGCGAGCGTCGTTGCCGAGGTGCAAGGGCGCCGGGCGGCCGAGGCCGACCGCGCCGAGGCCATGGTAGCCCGCGAGCTTTTGGCCTTCGAGGACCAGCAACGCGCCCAAACGATGACGCCGGTCATTGTCGGCATGCGCGAGCGCCTCCATCAGATCATGGAGGCCGAGCTCGAGCACAGCCTGCGGAGCAAGCTGAAGCACCTGTCAGACGCCGACAGCGCCGCCTTGCGCGCCATGGTCGGCACGGTGGCAAACAAGGTTCTTCACCAGCCCTGCACCCGCCTTCGCGCCCTGGCAGACCAGCCTGACGCCGAGCGTTATGCAACGGTCGTTGCTGAGCTATTCGACTTGCTGCCCACCCAGAACGAGACGCCCTGCGAGCCGACCCGATCCTGCGTGCCCCACCGGCCGACCACGTGCCGCACCGTGGCGCTGCGCCGGGCGAACGGCTCGGTCCGCCCAGCTCTCACTTGACGCCCGTCAGCCCTTGATGATGGCAGCCGCTTCGTCGAGATCGACGTCGGTGACGTAGGGGATCCCGCTGACCTCGGAGGCGCGGGGGTCGAGCGCGGCGATGTCATCGCGAGTGATGTACTCGAGCCCGAACTTGCGGGCGCCGCACATCAGCTGGCGCAGTCCCATGCTGAGCCGCTCGTAGTAGCTGAAGAGGCCGAGCGCGCCAGTGGGGATGTCGTTGAACTTGTCGCCGTACTGGTGAGCCAGCTCGGACGCGGTCACGAAGATCTGCTCCTTCGTGTTGCCGAAGCGCTCGATGTAGACCGGGACCTTGTTTTCGTCGATGGTCCGACCGATGGTCTTTCCCACCATGCAGGCCGCGAGGGGTGCTCGAGCCATGCCGATGAGCTTCACGTAAGGAGCGCCGAGCGCCAGGCCCTTGAACATCTGGTCCTCGAAGGTGAAGCCTCCGGCCAGCGCCAGCGGGGGCACGTATTCGCCCATTTCGTCTAGCTGTTTGGCGTAGCCATAGAGAAGCGAATAGATCTCCACAGGTGGGACGCCCCACTCGTTCATCATGCGCCAGGGGCTCATGCCGGTACCGCCACCGGCACCGTCCACGGTCAACAGGTCGAGCTTGTACTTGGAGGCGAACTTGATGGCCCGGGCCAGATCCGCCGGCCGATAAGCACCGGTCTTCAGGAACACATATTTGGCGCCTGCCTTGCGCAGCTCGTCGTTCCGGGTGGCGAAGCCTTCCTCGGTGACCATGCCGAGCCTCGAATGGCGCTCGAACTCCTTGAACGACCCGCGCTCGAAGGCTTTGATGATCTGAGGATCGGTGGGATTCGGCAAGACGATATAGCCGCGCTTGTAGAGCAGCTGGGCCTTCTTGAGGTCGGTGATCTTGACCTCGCCGCCGATGTTCTTGGCACCCTGCCCCCACTTCATCTCGACGCACTCTACGCCGAGCTTCTCGATGGCGTACTCTTGGATGCCCAAGCGAGTGTCCTCGACGTTGGCCTGCACCACCGTGCAGCCGTAGCCATCTTGCTGCCAATCGGTGAACAGCTTGATCCGTCGCTCGAGATCCGGCGCCTTGATGACCTTGCCATCCTTGAACTCCGCCTCGACGTCCATACCGACCACGTTTTCGCCAATGGTCAGGCCGGTGCCGGCCAGGGCGGTACCGATGGCAAGCCCCTCCCAGTTGTTCTTCGCAACGTTGGTGGAGCCGATACCGGGGATCATGATCGGCTGGCGGAACTTGAGCCCCTTGTCATGACCGAAGCGCACCTCAGTCTTGACGTTCGGGAAGGTCGCCTTGTCGCTATCGGCTTCTACCCCGTGAGCGCCAACGGCGGTGCCCAAGATGGTGAAGTTGGTCAAGTCGATGGGGTAGTTCTTCTCCCCCGCCGTGGTGATCACCCCAAAAGGCTGGGGGTAAATCACCTCGTGACCGCGATAGGCACTCTTGCCGATCTCGCACATGCCGATGCAGCCATCCACGCAGGTGACGCACATGCCCGAGGTCGGTACGACGGACTCTTCAGTTCGGTTCTTGGTCAGTGTTGCAGCCGACGCATTCACGTTGGAAATGGGCATGGTGTGAACTCCTTCTAGCTCCTCAATCCTTCTGAATCTCGCAGGCTACACAGGGCGCCATGTAGCACATCATGTCGTCGAACTTTTCCTTGTCCACGCATGGCGCGGCCAGGTTGGCGCAACCGCCGCAGAGCACTTTTTCGGGCTCCGCGTAGGTGCAACGCAGCTCGCAGACGGGGCAGACATGCATGCAGCCGCCGCACAGGCGACACTCCTCCGACCGAATGTCGAAGGGGGTGCCGATGCTGCGGTTCTCACCTCGCCCCCGAAAACCGATGGCCTTGGCCATCATCTGCTCTTCGCACATCCGCACGCAGCGGCCACAAAGGATGCAGTCCTCATACTCTTGCTTGAAGCGCTGCTCCCGGAGCTCGTGAGCCGAGGCCAAGCACTGGATGGTCTTGGACTGCGGGCAGGAGGCTACCAACAGCTCGAGGATGATCTTCCGCGCTCGCACCACCCGCGCCGAGGCGGTCCGCACGTTGAGCCCTTCTTCGCAGGGGTAGGTGCATGACGTCACGAGCTTCGAGCGCGGCCCCTCGCCAATCTCGACCACGCACAGCCGGCAGGCTCCATAGGGCGTGAGACCTTCGAGATGACAGAGCGTCGGTATCGGAAACCCTAGGAACTTGGCGGCATCGAGCAGCGTCGTCCCCTTTTCGACTGAGGTCGCCAGTCCGTTGATCGTGAGGTTGATCATGCCCTCTTCCCTCCGGCGGCCGCCTGGGGCTCTGCCAGCTCGTCGGCCTGCGGCTGTGCCAAGTCCAGATCGCACCGCAGGCATCGCATCGACTCATCCATAGCGTCACGCTCGCTCAGCGCAAGCTCCACCTCGGTGAAGCCCGCCACTCGCTCGGCCATCGCCACCGTCGCAGCGTGGGCCCGGCAGGCCGGCGCCATCTCGGCAACCCCTTCGGGACGGGGGATGTAACGCATCGGCGGGCGCGGCTCGAGCGGCTGGTCGAGCTGCTGGCCGCAAAGGAAGCGGTCGATCATCACCGCCGCCTTCTTCCCCGCGGCGATGGCATCAATCACCGTGTTGGGACCGGTGACCGCGTCACCAGCAGCGAAGACGCCCTTGCGGCCCGTGGCGAGAGTACCGCTGCTCGCCTCCAGGGATCCCCACTTGGTGAGCTCGACCCCATCCGACCCCTTCAAGTCGAAGGGCTCGAGCTGCTCGCTGATGGCAACGATGAGCGTGTCGAGCTCGACCTGGTGCTCTGAGCCAGGCTCAGGGACCGGCCGGCGGCGGCCGCTGGCGTCCACGTCGCCGAGCTTGTTCTGAATCAACTCCAGCGACTTCAGACGACCATCAGCGGCGTGAATCTTCACTGGCGAGACGAGCAGCTCGAGCTTCACGCCCTCCTCGAGGGCTGCCTCGATTTCCTCTTCGAAGGCCGGCATTTCGTGCCGCGTGCGACGATAGTAGATCGTCACGCTCTCCACGTCTGGCTGACGCAGCGCCACCCGCGCGGCATCGAGGGCCGAGTTGCCGCCGCCGATCACGCCGACCCGGCGACCTGCCAGCTTCTCGCCCCGCAGGTTCCACGCTTTGAGAAACTCCATCGATGGGTAGCAGCCAGACACGTCCTCGCCATCGACCCGCATGGTGCGACTGTGGTGCGCACCGAGCCCGAGGAAGACAGCTTCGAAGCCGTCAGACATGAGGCTGTCGAGGGTGAAGTCCCGACCTAACGACGAGCTGCAGGTCAGCGTAACGTTGTCGTCGATGAGCGCGTCGATCTCCTTTTGAAGCGTTTCGCGGGGTAGGCGGTAAGAGGGCACACCGGCCAACAACATGCCACCAGGCTTGGTGTCCGCCTCGTGGATGGTCACCTTGTAGCCCTTGAGGGACAGATAGTGGGCGGCTGACAACCCAGCCGGCCCGGCGCCGACCACCGCCACGCGGCGGCCCTTACCCGTACCGGGACTCTCCCGCTCGGGCTTGAACACGCTCGGGTCCACCCGCTCGGTGACGAATCGTTTGAGCGCCCGAATGGCCACCGGATCGTCGCCGCTGGTCCCCAAGCGGCAGCGCTGCTCACACTTGTGATCGCAGACCCTGGCACAGACCGACGGGAAGGGATTGTGTTGCCGAATGGCCTGGTAGGCCTCCTCGTATTCGCCCTGGGCGATGTGGGCCACATAGCGCCACGCCTCGGTGCCTACCGGACAGGCTGACTGGCAAGGCGCCCCCACCAGCTCTTTACACACGAAAGCATCGCAACGCTTGTCGATGATGTGCCGCTCATACTCATCCCGGAAGTAGCGCAACGTGCTCAGCACGGGATTGGGCGCCGACTGACCGAGACCACACATGGTGGTGTCCCGAACGACATGGGCGAGGTCTTCGAGCAACTGCAGCTGCTCGAGCGTCCCGCGGCCGCAGGTGATGTCGTCGAGGATCTCGTACATGCGCTGCGTGCCCTTGCGACAGGTG
This sequence comes from Myxococcales bacterium, assembly GCA_030590865.1. Taxonomy (GTDB): domain Bacteria; phylum Myxococcota_A; class Polyangia; order Polyangiales; family Polyangiaceae; genus JAPYTK01. The sequence continues at coordinate 7,050 of JAUVCD010000103.1, forward strand.
AAGCACTTGCCGCAAGACTCGTCCTTGAGGAAGCTCATGAAGTACTTGGCGACATCCACCATGCAGGTGCTGTCATCCATGACGATCATGCCGCCTGAGCCCATGATCGCGCCGGCTTCAGTGAGGCTGTCGTAGTCGACCGGCAGGTCGAACCGCCAGTGAGGGATGCAGCCGCCCGAGGGGCCACCAATCTGGACCGCCTTGATGCGACCGCCGTCGACTGGGCCACCGCCGATGTCGTGGACGATCTCCTTGATGGAGATCCCCATGGGCACCTCGACCAGCCCGGTGTTCCGGATCTTGCCGACCACCGAAAAGACCTTGGTCCCCGTGCTGTCCTTGGTCCCTATCTTGGCGTACTCGTCAGCGCCGTTGACAATGACCTCAGGGATGTTCGCCCAGGTCTCGACGTTGTTGATACACGTCGGACGATCGTTGATGCCCCGCACAATCGGATAGGGCGGCCGCTGACGGGGCTCACCCATGAAGCCCTCGATGGTGCGAATGAGCGCGGTTTCTTCATCATAGACGAAGGCCCCGGCGCTCTGTACGATTTCGATGTCGAAATTGACACCGGTGCCAAGAATGTCGTCGCCGAGTAGCCCCTGATCATGGGCCATGCGCAACGCGATGATGGTGTTCTTGATCGCCAGCGGATATTCGTGGCGCACGAAGACGAAGCCCGTGGTCGCGCCCATGGCGATGCCGCCGATGATCATCCCCTCGATGACACTGTGGGGGTTGCCCTCCAGGATGCTGCGATCCATATAGGCACCGGGATCGCCCTCGTCCGCGTTGCAAACGACGTATTTGCCTTTGCTTCCGTCCTGCTCGGCTGCCAGGCGCCATTTGGTGCCGGTGGAGAATCCGCCGCCACCGCGGCCACGGAGCTTGGATCGGGTGACCTCATCGACGATCTGCTCGGGCTTCATCTCGCCCAGGGCCTTCTCGAGCGCCTGATAGCCGCCGTTGTCGATGTAGTTGAAGAGCCTGATGGGATCGAGCTTCTCGTTCTTGCCCAGCAAGGTGCGCTGCTGGGTCTTGAAGAACGGAATATCGTCGTGGCGATAGGCCTTTTCGCCAGTCACTGGATCACAATAGAGAAGATCTTCAGCATAGGTCCCCGCCAGCACCGCATCGATGATCCGCGGCGCATCCTCGACGGTGACCTTCGAATAGAATGCCCCCTGCGGCTGGACCAACACGAAGGGCCCCATTTCGCAGAAGCCATGGCAGCCTGTGATGCGGAGCCCAATCTTGTCGACCAGGCCTCGCTCGATGAGCTGCCGTTTCAAGACGCGCATCACGCGGTTCGAGCCGCCGGCCTGGCAGGCTGTACCTGCGCAAACGACCAACCGGGGCTTGTCAACGTCCTTGTCGGCAAGGCGCTGGCGTCTGACTTGCTGGAGATCTGATATGGAGGTGAGCTTCGGCATGGGACGGGCTCCGCTGACGGCCGGTGCAGAAAAAGCTGGAGGACTCTGGGTCGGAATAGAACTCTGGCTAAGCGATCAGTCACCGAGGTCGAGCATGTGTTCCTTGCACCCTCGACGGGAGCAGAACTGAATGACCCCGCCACCGCGCACGAAGAGTGGAATCATCGATGCGTCGCAACGGGGGCACAGCTTGGTGGAGCGCAGCTCGGCGTGGCACTTGGGGCAGAAGAAGTCGATGATCGTGTTATCAGGAGCTTCGTGCTCCGACTCGACGCGATAGTCACCCCACATGCTGCTGAAACGCATCCAACCGTGCTTGCGCCCGAACGACGCGGTCACATGAACCATCGGATAGCCGTCGAGCATGTGGTCATGAGTAAGCAGGTCGCGGTTACACACCGGGCAGGCCACCTCCACCTTGAAGAGGCCGGAGTCCTTGATGGACCGTGAGTCCTCGGCGGTCCGGCGACAGTCCTCTACGATCTGGCCGACCGCCCGAGTGGTGACGTTTCGGTGGTACTCACCGTCGACGACGGCAACCGGTCCAAGCGCACAAGCTCCCAGACAGTTGACCGTGGTCAGAGTGAACATGCGGTCCGCGCTCGTCTTGCCCGCCTTGAGATCGAGCTTGCGCTCGAACTCATTGAGAATGGTAGGCGCCCCCCGCACGTGGCACGCCGTGCCGGCGCATACCGAGACGACATGGTCGCCCCGGGGCTCGAGGCTGAAGGATTGGTAGAACGTCGCCACCCCATAGATGTCCACCAACGAGTGGCCGGTGGCCTCGGAGACGATCTCCAGCGCCTGCCGAGGCAGGTAGTTGTACGTCGCCTGGATGTCCTCGAGGATGGAGATCAACGAACCGTGGCTGCCACGGTGCTTGGTGGTGATCTGGGAGATGTCCTCTGGGTTGAAGACGGTCTTCATAGCTTTCCAGCCGTGGGTGCGAGTTAAAATCTAGACGTGGACGCTGTGGTGGCGGTCCAGTGCCAGTGCCGCGGTAACCCACGTGACGTGGGCCGCCTAGCTGGCGTAGAGGGTCAGGGTGGTGTCGCGAGCGTGGCAGAACTCATACCCGCATTTTCGCCTGCGAGGACAACAGAAAAATCTGTCGGGGTGTCACAGGATTTTTGATGCGGTTTAAGTGCTTGCTGTCGGTCTTCTCCCGGAAGGTGCCCCCCCGAGCCAATCGATGTCGGCCTCACTGGGCGCGCCGTTCCGCAAAGCTCTTCTGTCCTCTTGGACGGCGCGCCCGGGATTCTAGTGATTGGAGCGCTGACTGCAACAGGGATCGTCGTCGGCCCTACGACAAATTGACCTTTGGTTCCGTGGTCATGGAGCGGTTGTGACGCCCCCTATCGTGGGGCTCTTCACCCTCAGGTGCAGACCTACGGGTGGTGACTCGGGGCGTCGGCCTCGCCGCCTGACGGTTGGGAGCGCAACATCCATAGCCCCGCTCCGACGATGATGACCCCGCCTGCGAGGGCGTTGAGGCCTGGGACAAGCTCGAAAAACACCACATCGCCAATCAGGGCCCAGAGCGGTCCGACGTAGGCCGCAGCGGCCACCGTAGGGGCCCGCTCGATGCTATAGGCCGTCGTCATCAACAGCTGGCCCACTGTCGCGCAGACGCCGCAGCCCAGCAGCACGGGCCACAGATGGGTCGGGGCACGGGGCAAGGTCCCGCCGGTGCTGATGAGGGTGACGCCCAGGGCGCAGAGGGTCATCACCAGCTGGAACCACATCACCACCACAGCCGGGCGATCGGTCTTGCCCAGCACTCGAACGCAGACGTGGGCGCCGGCCGAAAAGACCGTCGCGCCGAGCGCCCAGAGGCCGGGGGTGAGATCGACCGCGGCCTGAGGGGCCAGCAGAATGGCGCAACCGGTGACCCCGGCAGTCAACACCAACCACAGGCGCCAACCGCTGCGCTCCGAGTCACCCAAGACCAGCGGGGCGATCAGGGCGACCAAGATGGGCTGCAGCTTGTACAGCAGCGACAGATCGGCGAGCGGTAGCTCCTTGGTGGCCGAGAAGAAGCAGAACATGGCGGTGGTCCCCAGGGCCGCACGGACCGCGAAGACTCGCCGATTGTTGAGCCCAATGCCGCCACCACGCAGGGCCACGAGGAATGCCAGGGGCACCGAGATGAGCCCCCGCCAGAACATCACCTCCATGGCGGTCAACTCGGCCCGTGCCACCTTGACGAAACCGATCATCACGGTGAGCGCCAAAGCGGCGGCCATCATCAACAGGACGCCCTTACGCATCAGGCGACCTCACGGGCTCGGAACCACGAAAGGGCAGGGCCAGCAGGTAGAACAGCGCCAACGCCAGCAACTCACCGGACAGCAGATACCACGGCCAGGGACCGAGCCAGTCCAGGGGTGAGGCCGCCCCCGGTGTGGCGCAGAGGTACAGGAAGTTGGTGCCGAACCGGTAGTTCACCAGAGCGATGATCAGGGCGTAGCCGTTGAGCCACAGCCAGGCGACCAGCGGCGCCCGTCGCCGGGGGCGCATCCCCTCCCCTGCCGTCAAGAGCACCGCAGCGACGACCACCGCGCCGTGCTGCAAGAAGTAGAAGATGAAGCGATAGTGGGGAAAGCCGTGACCTAGCTCGGGGGTCACCAAGGCCGCCACCGTCCCAGCGCAGCCCCAGAAGTAGAGCAGCTCGTAGGGCAGCTGCTGGCGGGTGAGCAGCCCGTAGGTGCCGATGAAGACAGCCACGTCACACAGGTGCAACGGGGCGATGGAGCTGCACGGCGTTCCGGCCATCCCGTCGAGGGCCACGAAGCCTAGCCCCGAGCCGAGCAGGACGGTCGCCAAGGCCACCCGTAGCCAGCCCCGCCGGACCGGGTCCTGCCCTAGCCACCAGGACAAGGCCGCTGCGGTGGCGACGATGGTGGCTAACGCCGTCAGATGGGACCAGCCGAAGAGCTGAAAGCTGCTCAAGCTCGCAGATCCTCCCAGGCGCAGGCGCAGGTCACCACGACGGGCAAGCTACCACAATGGCCACCGTGGCCAGCCGCCAGTGCCCCAGTGGTGCTAGGGTCGACCAGGCGCGCTCGCCCTAAGCTCGCGCCTTTGATGGTCACGATCGGACCTTGACCGTGGAGCTCGCCGGGCGATGGCCAGCAAGCCCTACCTTCCAACCCACAGCACCAAGCGACAGGTGGCCGCCGAGCCACCCGAGACCGTCGACGTGGCCATCATCGGCTGTGGCGTCAGCAGCCTGATGGCTGGCGCACGACTGGCAAAGCAGGGTCTGAGCGTGGCGCTCTTCGACCCCCACTACGTTGCAGGCGGTTGCACCACCCAGTTCGCCCGGGGCTCTGGCGACCAGCGCTACTGCTTCGACATTGGGCTCCACTACCTCGGCGACTGTGACCGCGACGGACTCATTCCGAAGCTGCTGCAGAGCGTCGCCGTAGACGTCGAGTTCCTGCCGATGGACCCAGAGGGCTTCGACGTCTTCGTCTTTCCCGACCTCACCTTCCGGTTCCCTGCCCACCGCGACCTTTATCGCCAGCGACTGGTCGAGCTGTTTCCCGCTGAGAAGAAAGGTATCGATCGGTACCTGCGGTTGGTCGACGAGGTGACGCGCTTCATGAGCCACTTTGGCATCGAGGGCGCAAGACCCGGACCACGACTCCTGTTTCACGTCGCCCTGCACGGCCGGCTCTTGGCTCGGGTCCAGGCCGCCACCATCGGTGAGTTCCTCGACACCTGCACGAGCGATGAGCGACTGCGGGCCATCCTGCTCGGCCAGCACGGCATCTACGCCCTGCCGCCTAGCGAGACCAGCGCCTTGCTCCACGCGGGAGCGACCGCCCACTACCTGAAAGGCGGCTACTATCCGAAGGGAGGGGGTCAGGTGGTCTCCGATCGGCTCGTCGAGGCCATCGAGCGGCGCGGCGGCACCATTCACTTACGTCGGGGCGTCGATCGGATCCTCGTCGAAAAGGGCCGTGCCGTGGGCGTCCGCACCGAGGCGCGCAACGGGCAGCAACACGACATCCGCTCCCGGGCCGTTCTGTCCGGTGCCGATCTGACCCACACGCTGCTCGACCTGATAGCGCCTGGCGATCTGCCGCCCCGCTGGCGCCGCCGGACCCGCCGTTTTCAGATGGCCGGTGCGCTCTTCATGACCTACCTCGGCGTGGCCGGAGACATGGCTGAGCGCAACATGGGGGTCAGCAACTACTGGCAGTTCGACGTCTACGACTTCGACCGAGCCTTCGATCGGCTGCGGGCACACGAACAGATCGAGACCTACGGCTGCTACATCACCAGTGCCTCGCTGAAGGACCCGCAGACCCGGTCTCACGCACCGGCCGGCTTCAGCAACGTGGAAATCATGTGCATGGTCGACGGCGACCCGGCCAAATGGGGTGTCGCTCCGGCCCAAGTGCTGGCCGGCAGCTACCGCAAACAGGAGCGCTACCGGCGCATCAAGCAGCAGCTCGAAGATGACATGATTGAGCGGCTCGACCGTGTCTTTCCTGGCAGTGCGGCCAAGGTCGCCTTCCGCGAGTCGGCCACGCCGGTGTCCCACACCCGCTTCACCCGAGCCGCCGGCGGGACCGGGTATGGGCTCGCCAGCAGCCCCGAGCAGTTCGGCGAGCGTCGCCCGGGGTACCGTGGGCCCATCGATGGAATGTTCCTTTGCGGGGCGTCAACCCGAGCAGGCCATGGCATTGTTGGCGCCATGCTCGGCGGCTATCAGGCGGCGCGCATCGTGAGCGACACACTGGGGAACGGAAGATCTTGAGTCCACCACAGGCCACCACCGCTCTGATCTTGGCGGCCGGCACGGGCAGCCGCCTGATGCCCCTCACCGCCGACCGGCCCAAGGTGCTGGTGGAGGTCGGGGGGCGAAGCTTGCTCGGCGGCCTGATCTCGACCTGTGAACGACTGGGGATGGCGCGAATCGTCATCGTCACGGGCTACCGCCACGAGGCCATCGACCAGTGGCTCGCTCAGCACCCGCCAGCGCTGCCGGTCACCACCGTGTTCAACCAGGCCTACGCAGAGCTGGGAAACGCCTGGTCGGTCCACGTGGCCCGGGCGGAGCTGGCAGGCACTGATTTCGTCAAGCTGGACGGCGACTTGGTGCTCGACGGCGCCATCATCGAAGGCCTGGTCGCCAGCCCGTGGCGCTCAGCCATCGCCATCGACACCCAAGGGCAGCTCGACGCCGAGGCCATGAAGGCCGTGGTGGACGACGACGGTCGGGTGCACAAGATGGGCAAATGGCTGCCGCTGGGCGAGAGCAGCGGCGAGTCCATTGGCGTCGAGCGAATCGCTGCCGAGCACGGGCCGCGCCTGTTTGCGACCATCGAGCGCCTAGTCCGGCAGGACGGCAAAGGAGACGCCTACTACGAGGACGCCTACCACGTCATGCTGGAGGCTGGCTGGGAGCTCGGCGCCTACGACATCGGCAGCTCACGATGGACCGAGATCGACGACGCTCGTGACCTGGAGCGGGCCCGATCTCGGCACCCCAGACGGAGCGACGGTTGAGCGGGCTGGCGCAACGCTGGGTCGCCACCCGCGAGGGCTTCAAGCCTCGGGAGGTGGAGGAGCCGATCGACTACTACTGGCATCGGCCGCTCGCAGGCCTGCTGGTCCAGGCGCTGGAGCGCACCTCGATCCAGCCCAACCAGGTAACCTTCGCCTCTGCCGGTGCCGGCGTCCTCAGTGGTGTCGCCCTCGGCCTGGCAGCCTGGGTCCATCCCTGGTGGGCGCTGGCGGGAGGCATCTTGCTGCTCCTGTCCATCGTGCTCGACTGCGCTGACGGACAACTCGCCCGTCTCCGTGGCACCTCGTCCCCCCTTGGCCGAACGCTCGACGGCTGCATGGACGCCGTCGCTCCGCTCTTCGTGTTCCACGGGATGGCCTTCCTGCTGGTCGCCCGGGGCTGGGGTTGGGGCTGGGTGTGGGCCATCGGTTTGCCGACCGCAGCCAGCCTGATCTGGCACGCCTCGGTCTACGACGTATCGAAGAACATCTGGCTCCATGCCACCCACCCGGAGTTCAGCCTCGGCGGCAGCACGCTGCTCACCCCGCAGGACATGGAGCAGTGGAAGCGAGAGTTCGACGAGAAAGGCGAGCGGTTCAACTCGCTGCTGATGAGCGTGTGGAGCAGCTGGACCAAGCCCCAGCTCAAGGCTCTGGAGCCGTGGCTCGAGCCATCCCACTGCCCCGGCAGCGATGATGAGCGGGAGATCTATCGGCAGCACTTCGCGCGACCGATGCAGGTGCTTACCTGGCTAGGCTTCGGCACCCACCTGTTTCTGATGACCCTCGGCGCCCTCATCGCCACCGTCGATCCCCGCGGGATCTGGGTCACCTGGGCGCTGATGCTCGTCCCAATGAACGCCATGTGCCTCTGGGTGGTCGCCACCCGCGGTCGCCGGGAGCGGGCCTTCGTTGCAGGACTAGAGGAGCTGCGCTCCCAGCGACAACCAGAAACTGAACGGTAGTCGAGCCCCCGCTCGCCACGTCACCGACGACCCGTCCGCAGCGCCAACGACAGCCTGGCCAGCCCCTCGCGAAGCTCTGCCTCGTCCAACCCGAAGCCGATACGGATGTGGCTGGGAGCGCCGAAGAAGCTCCCCGGAACGACCAGCGTGTCGTGCTCTGAGAGCAAACGGTCACAGAGATTGCCGGTGTCCGTCACCGCCTCGAGACGAGGAAAGCAGATCACGCCGGCCTCCGGCGGGTGCCAGCTCACGGCAGGCTGAGAGTCGACCCAGTCGGTGACGATGGGAAGGTTACGAGCCCGCACCGCGGCGGCCCGGGCCTGCAGCGTCTCCAGCTGCTCGAGGGCCCGCAGGCCGACCCACGCCGAGGGGTTGGGGTACAGAACCGAGATGTAGTCGTTGTAGCGGATGGCCGCTTCGATCCGAGGAGCCGCCGCAGCCAACCAGCCGAAACGAACCGTGCCCAGTCCAAAGGCCTTGGTGAAGCTCGACGCAACGGCCACCGCCGGGCCGAGAGCCAGGGCGCAACGGGCCGCCGCATCGGGCAAATACTCGAGATAGACCTCGTCGACGACCAAGAGCCCTGCCTGCACCGCGAGAGCGTCAGCGATGGGGGCGAGTTGCTCACCAGGCAGCAGGGCCCCACTGGGATTGTGAGGATTGGTCATCAAGACCAGTGCTGGCCGCTGAGCAGCGATCCGCTCGGCGAGATCGGCAGGCAGTCGATAGCCCTCGGCCTGGCGCCGTTCGAAGCGCTCCACTCGTGCACCGAACAGGCCAGGCAGGGCCGGCAGCAGCTCGTAGGCCGGCTGCTCCACCAGGCACAGGTCACCAGGGCGCAGGCTGGACGCGCACAACAAATACAGGGCGTGGCTCGACCCCAAGGTGAGCATCAGCTGGTCGACGTCGACGGCAAAGCGATCGGCCAACCGCCGACGGGCTGCCGGGGGCATGTCGTAGCCCCGCTGAGCCAAATCGAGGTCGCCTGCGCTCAGGGTCAGAAGCGCCGGATCTGGCGGCGCAAGCCCGGACGCGCCCAGGTTGTATGGGACCCCCTGGGTGTGGCTCTTGGCCCACACCATGTAGCGGAATGGTGGCACTCCTTCGAGCTGGCTCATGGCATCTCCGCCCAACGTCAACGCTGCGACTCGCGGAAGCCTAGCAGGGGCGAGTGGGACCGTGGACAGGTCGCCCGCACAACCTTCGGAGACCAGTCCTGCTCAGCCCGGTTGGACCCGCAAAATCAAGCGAAAACCCCTTGGTATGCCTCTCTATTGCTGATAAACCCCGTGGTCCACTTCTGCGGTCGTGAATCGGCGCCTCGGCGTCGACCGACTTGGTGCCATGGCGCTGGTGGCGCCTCGATGAGGGCGGCGCCCAGGGAGCAACCGATGAGAGTTTACGAGTCTGCCGACATCCGAAACGTAACGCTGGTTGGGCACCAAGGCGCCGGAAAGACCTCGCTTGCCGAGGCGATCCTCTTTGCCAGCGGTGGCACCACCCGCCTGGGAACGATCGGCGACGGCACCACGGTCAGCGACTACCACGACAGCGAGCACGATCGCGAAATGTCGATCTTGGCGACCCTGCTGCACGCTGAGCACCAGGGCTGCAAGATCAACCTGCTCGATACCCCTGGCTATCCTGACTTCATGGGCGAGGTGGTCTCGTCGCTGAAGGTGGCAGGAGCAGCGGTCTTCGTGCTCAATGCCACCGATCCGATACAGGTCGGCACCGAGGTGAGCTGGGGAATGGCCAAAGCGGCTAACCTGCCAGCCCTGTTCGTCCTCAACCACTCGGACAAACCAGGCGTCGACTTTCCTGCCGCGGTCACCCAGATCGAAGAGCGCTTCGGGCGCGCCGCCACCGTGTTCCAGCTCCCGGTGGGCAACGGCAGCGGCGCAGTGGTCGACCTGCTGCTCATGAAGCAGCTCACTTTCCCGGAAGGGCCGGGAGAGCCGCAAGTCGGCGAGATCGACGCAGGCTTCAAGGACCGTGCGGAGGAACTACACAACACGCTGGTCGAAAACATCGCCGAGAACGACGAGGCCTTGATGGAGAAATACCTCGAGGCCGGCGAGCTCACCCAGGACGAGCTGCTCTCCGGGCTGCGGACGGCCGTCAGGGACCGGTTGATGTTCCCCATCATGGTGACCAGCGCCACGACGCTGGTCGGCGTCAGCCGACTGCTGGACGTCATCAAGGACTGCTGCCCGTCGCCACTGGACGCCCAGCCCCAGTCCTCCACCGAGGGCAAGCCCATCCCATGCGACCCAGATGGGAAGCCCAGCGCTTTCGTGTTCCGCACCCTCAGCGAGCAGCATGTGGGCGAGTACGCCTTCCTCAAGATCTGTACGGGCGCCGTCGAAAACGGCATGGACATGGAGAACGCTCAGGTGGGTGGGTCCGAGCGGCTCGGAGGCGTCTTCGTGCTCAATGGCCGCAACCGTGAGGCGGTCGCCAAGCTCGTCGCCGGCGACCTGGGGGCCACGGTCAAGCTCAAGAACACCCGCACCAACGACACGCTGCGGGTCAAGGGCAGCGAGTTCGCCATCGCGCCCATCGAGTTCCCCGAGCCGCGCTACAAGGCGGCCATCAGGGCGTCCACGCCAGGGGAAGAGGACAAGCTCTCCACTGGGTTGAACAAGCTGGTGACCGAGGATCCGTCGCTCCGACTGATCCACGACACGGAGATGAACCAGCTGTTGATCGGCGGTCAGGGCGAGATGCACATCGCCATCGCCAAGGACCGCATGATGAACCGATTCGGCGTCGGCGTCGATCTCAGCATCCCCAAGGTGTCGTACCGGGAGACCATTCTCAAGAGCGCCCGCGGGAGCTACCGCCACAAGAAGCAGACCGGAGGAGCCGGCCAGTTCGCCGACATTTCGCTGATCGTCGAGCCCCTCAAGGGCGAGTACAAGCCGCCGGCGGACATCAAGGTGCGCAACGTCAGCGAGACCATGCTCGATTGGGGCGCCAAGCTCGAGATCATCGACGCCATCGTCAGCGGCGTCATCGACATGCGACGCTTCAGTGGCGCCATCCAAAAAGGCATCGTGGAAGCGATGGCCACCGGGCCCCTGGCCGGCTACCCCTGCGGCGATGTGCGGATCGTGGTCAACGACGGCAAGAT
>JAUVCD010000167.1 GCA_030590865.1 Myxococcales bacterium
ATCGTCTACTGCGCCGAGTGGAACCGGCCCCACGTCAAGCTGGCGACTCGCTCTGCTGCTGGCTGGACCCATGAGGTGATTGTCGACGGTAGCGATCGCAGCGTCCCGCCCTGTCGCACCCACCTGATGGCCGCTCGCGGCCCAGCCGGTCCGCTGCACGTGGTCTATGGCTCAGGCGGCACCATCCACCATTGGGTCCGAGACGGTGATGGTTGGAAGAGCGAGCTCGTCGACACGGGCGCCGGTCCCTCGCTGGCCGTCGATGTCGCGGGCCAGCCCTTCATTGCATACCGTACGCCCCAGTTGGGGCCCCGGACGCTGCTCTATGGGGAGCGCAAGGTGCAATAGGCTCGCCCTGGCCGGATGGACTCACTCCACGGTGAGGTTGTGGCCCCCCCCTGGGCGGTGACGCTCGAGCCAGTCGTTCGCGCCCTCTGGCGTGGGCTCGATGGTGAGGTAGCTGGGGCCGTTTTTGGCATTGAGGACGACGCGATCGCCGTGCCCCAGAAAGATGCCCGACAGCTCGCCGGCCATCAGCTTGGTGGCCGCCTTCCAGTTGATCTCTTGGTAGTCGTTGTGTTTCACATACATGCCACTGGGGTACTTTTGGGGCACCTGGGGCAGGATGTCGCCATGCCGCGGCTGGAGCGTGACGTAGAAGCCCGGGACGTTGTGATCGTCACCGAGCGTATCGATGAGCACCCGGCGCCCGCCGTTTTGCTGGACCGCCCAGATGGTGCTCTTGGCGACGAGCGCCGGAATGTCCCGCCACCGCACCTCTTGATACTTGGCGTAGGTCTTGGCTAGGGCGATCCTGTGATGGGACGGATCGACCCGGGTGACCAACTCGTCGATGGCCGTGTCCGTCGGCGCCGTGGTGACGTGCTCGGTGCCCGTGGTCGTCGTGATGAACACCCGGCGCTCCCGTGCCGGCACGATCCACACCACCTCGCCCGCCTCGATGCGTCTTACTGTTTCTGCCCAGGTCACCTCAGGATAGGGCGGGCTAGCAGGCGCTGCGGTGTTGGCGTGGCCCGACGGTGTCCCCTTGTCTCCGTCGCTGGAAGGACAGCCGATCACCAGCGCGAGCGCTATCAGCGGTACAGCATTGTGGTGGCTCACGACCTAGCGAGTTTAGCCCAGCTCGCCCGTGCTTGCACCGCTCCCGACGGCGCTTGACGGCGGCAGGCATAGGTTCTTTATTGCCGCCATGGATCCCTATGCCCCGATCAACGGAATATCGCTAGAGCGCTATGCTGAGCTAGGTGCTGAGCTCGATGGGATCACCGATCCTGGGGAGCAGACCAAGAAGGTGGCCGAGCTCGGCGTCAGCGGGCCGGATTGGGAGGCGGCGGTCGCGGGCTGGACGGCCCGCATGCAGGACATGAGCCTGATGGGCCAGGTGGCCACTCGCTACATGCAGCTGCTCAACGAAGCGGTCGCTCAGAAGAAGGGTACCGTGATGGTTAGCTTCGAGGACTGGTGCGCCATGTCCGCTGCCATCCAGGTGTTCGGGGTCGAGGCCATGATGGGGCACTTCGAGATAACCCAAGGGGATTGGACGTCCATCTCGGCCCATTGGCAGACCCAGCTCAGCCAAGACCCGATGAACCTGGGTATGCGGCGCAATCAGCTGCAAGAGCAAGAGGCCGCTCGGCTGCGTGGCGGAGGAAAACCCAATGCCGTGCAGATCCAGCGCGAGGCTCCTGGAGCTCCCGCGCCGGGCGGTGGCGCCGCCTTCGATCCCAATGCCCAGGCAGCGATGCAAATGCAGGGCGCGGCCGCACAACAGGCCGCCTCGATGCAATATGCCGCCGGTGTAATGGGGCAAGGCGCCGTTCAATCGGCGGTCAAGGTAGCTGGGGCCATGAACGCGCTCGGTGGGGGCAGCAACCTCATCGTCGGTCGCCAAGTAATGGTGCAATGGTCGGACGGCAACCAGTACCCGGCGACGATCATGCAGAACAGCGGTGCGCAGGCGCAGGTGACCTTCCCGGACGGGCGCAACATGTGGGTCGAGACCAAGTTTCTCACCCCCGCTTAGCGGCACCGGCGGATGTATAAGACCGTACAGAACTGCACCTACTGCGGCGCCAACCTGTCGCTAGACGACATGCGGCAGCCCAACTGCCCCTATTGCGGTACCGTCTATCCTCACCATTCGCAGGCCCAGCAGCACGGCCAAGTCGTCAATCAGGTGATGGGCCACATGATGCAGCAGCAGGGGCAGATTCCGAACCAGTACAGTGGCGGCTTTGGTGCGCCGCCCCAACCGGGCTTCGGCATGCCGCCGGCGGGTCAGCCCGGCTCGCCCTTGGGTGATTATAACCAATCGGTTCAGGCCCACATGGTCCATGCCCAGCGGTCGACCAACCGACTCATGATTATCGTGATGGTGGCGGTCCTCGGCATGGCCCTGATCGGTGGCCTCGTCATGCTCCTCACCGTTGGGCTCTAGCCCGTTTGGGCGGGGAGGGCGCTCTCGACTACTCGACCCGCAGGTAGCGCCGCGTCACGCTCGCTCCGCCGCGGCTGTCGTGCACCACGGCCCAGAGGGTGACCAGCCCCGCCTCGCCGGGCGCGGCCCAGGTTGCCTTGCGGTCATTCTTGTAGCCCGTGGTGGCACTGCTGATGAGCACTTCCGGCTCAGCAACGACGCCACCGTCGGCGTAGAAGTTGACCCACAGCACCTCGCGCTGGAGCGGGCCACCCGCGCTGGTCGAATCGGTTTCGGCTACGTCGCCTACCAGCGGCAAGAGCTCGTGCTCGCATTCTTCGGTCACGCCGCCACAGCCCTTTTGCTCGTCCGAGGACGTGGGACAGCGGGCCACCACCGTGGCCTCCGCGGGATTATCTGAGAGCGCGGTGCCGTCGAGCTCGATGCCGTCAATGGGCGGGTTCTCATTCGGCCGGTCGTCGGCAAAGACCATCACCTCGGTGAAGCCGGGCACGAAATTGTCGGCGCCGACGAGGTCGCCGTTTTCGTCATAGCAGGCCAGGGGAAAGGCCGTTCCGTCCGTCATATCGGCGGGCCCCAAGACGCCCGGGCAGAGCATGAAGAAGATGAACAGCCTGGCCGACTCGGCGGGTTTGGTTGGCGCCTCGCCGTCCTTTCCCGTGGGCTGCAGGATGTCCTCGGGGACCTTACCGGTGAAGGTCACCGCGTCGGGCTGGCCGCTCAGCTCGGGGGGCGCCACGGCTCGTTGCAGCAGCGGGTTGAGGGGCGACGCCTTGTCGAGCTCGCCGGCCATCCAGATGAGGTGGGGATAGCAGCCGAGGAAGGTTCCGCCTGGCGGGTCGACACAACCGGCGATCCAGGTCACGCCGATCGGACGGGGGGAGGCGCCGAAGGCGTCGTGATAGGTCAATCGCAGCGTGATGTCGTCCCCTGGCTGAACGTAGGGTTGATCGGCCTGGACCGACAGGACCCGCAGGGAGGTGACCTCGGTGGGCGACTCCAGATCGGAGGAGCAAGACGGCGCGACCATCAGCACCAGCGCAGCTGCCCCCAGGGCAAGCTGTCGCAAGCGCGCGCCTATCAGAGCTGCACCCATTAGCGCTGCACCCATTAGAACTGTCCCCGCATGCCCAGGCTCGGGATGATCGGCAGACCGCCGATGTATTCGCGGTCAGCCATATTGTAGCTGTATCGGACGCCTTCGGCTGCCTGGTGGTTGTAGACGTTCATGACGTCGAGATACATGCCCAGCTTCCAGGTCTCGAAGGTCCAGGTCTTGTCCACCCGCAGGTCCAGCTGATGAAATAGCGGTAGCCGTTCGCTGTTCTGCGGCGCCCCGGGCAGCGTCACGTAGCGGGCCGATGGGGCGTGATAGATGGCGGCGACCTCGGGAACGCAGTCCTCATCCTCGGGATTGCAAATGAGCGGAGTGATGAGGTTGCCCGACACCAGTCGGAAGCGCGCACCGACCTCCCATCCCTTCCCGAGGCGATAGCTGCCGAGCACCGTGAGGATGTGGGTTTGGTCGAAGCTGATCAGGTAGTCGTCGAGATCAGGCCCGTCGCGCCGTGAGCTGCGCGATAGCGTATAGGCTAGCCAACCGAAGAACTGCTTGTCCGGCTTGTACTTGACCAGCAGCTCGCCGCCGACGACGTAGCCCTTGCCGTCGTTGACCTGTTGCTCTTCGCCCTCCTCGGTTGACTCGGCGGCGACCACCAAGTTGTCGAGCTGTTTGACGAAGCCCTCGAAGGACACCTCGAGCTGCCGGGTGATGTCTTGCTCCAGGCCGAGCCCGTAGTGGATGGCGCGGTTGGACTCGAGCTCGGGATTGCCGTCTGGTCCGACGGTCTTCAGGAAGTCGGGGGGTTGAGGGTAGAGGCCTACAGCCGCCTTGATGGTCGTCTGGGGATATCCGGGAAACAGGCCGTAGCTGGCATTGAGCCGGGGGCTGGCTTCGAAGTGGTCCCCTCGCAGCGTGTAGTCCAGCCGCATGCCAGGCACGATGCGCAGGTGCCGGGCGGGTGTGATCTCGGCCTCCAGGTAGCCGGCCGGCCGGAAGTAGGTCCGGCTGAACTCTTCCTCCTCGAATTGCGGGGGGACCCAGGGTGCGTCCGAGGGTTCACCGTCCTCGGGCTCCTCCTTGTCCGGGATGCGCCAGGCGATGGTTGCTTCGCCAGCGGCGATGTCGAGGCCGCCGTTGAGGGCCAGCCAGTCGGCGATTGTATGGGAGTAGGAGAGCCGGTTGTTCACCGCCAGCACTTCCATGGCGATGTAGAACCTGCCGATGTTGGGGTCGTAGATGGAGAAGTCGACCAGGTCGCGGTTGAGGGACGTCATCCACGATAACCGATGGCCGCCGGCCAGCCGGGCTTGGTAGCTGGCCTGGGCGCGCATGAAGGCCATGTGCAGATCGAATTCCCCGGTGGCGTCTTCCTCCACGTCACCGCCGGCGATGGCAAAGCCGTCGTCAGAGCCGAAGAAGGTCAGCCGGAAGCGGGAGTCGGGATCCGGCCTGTTCTCCACCATGAACTGATAGTCGTAATAGGCAGGCGTCTGGACCACGTCCGCGTCCGCCGCCTCCAGGGCTGGGGTGAGCAAGGCGTCGAGCCAGCTGCGGCGCCCGGCCATCATGAACCCCCAGTCGTCCAACCATGGGATCGGGCCTTCGAACTGAAGGCGGCCATCGATGAAGTCAATCTGGGCGAGGCCATGATAGCCGTCAGTGCGCGGCGAGCGGAGCGCCACGTCGACGATTCCCCCCATGGCGCGGCCATACTGGGAGCCGAAGTTGCCTGGGAAGAAATCGATCCGTTCGATTAGCTCGGTGGGGACCACGCTGGACAGTCCACCGAAGTGGTAGGCCAAGGGGACCGGCGTCCCGTCGATGAAGGTGATGGAATCTTGGGGGGCCGAGCCGCGAACGATCAGCATGCCGGAAAACGGCAATGGCCGTGCCACGCCCGGCATGTTCTCCAGCGCCCTGAGGGCGTCCCCTTTGGTGCCCGGAATACGATTGAGCTCCCGGCGCTCGATGGTGCGACGCAAGACCTCGCGGTTGGGCCGCTTGCCCTTGACGACCACGTCGATCACGCCATCGCCGCCGCCGACATCATCGAGGGGCACCAAGCGATAGCGCACCTCCAGCGTTTCCCCGGCAACGAGATCCTCTCTCACCACGATGACTTCGTAGCCTGTGGCTTCCACCTCCACTTTCAGGCCGCCGGAGCCGAGCTCCTTCAGCTCGAAGCGACCATTCACGTCACTGGTGAGATCGGCGGTCGAGCCGTCGTCGTAGGTCACCGTGATATCGGCGCCGGCGAAGGGGGTCTTGTTCTCGCCGGAGACGATGGTTCCGAGCAAGGTCGCCGGCAGAGCAGCCTGGCTCGCCAGATCGCTCGCGGGTGCCAGCTGGAGGGTGAAGGCGTATCTGAACAAGATGGTGGCCCGCACCGCCTTGCCATCCGGCGTGGTTCGGGCCGGCTCGAAGAGCAGCTGCAGGGCAGCGCTCTGTGCCGCTTCGTCGAGCCCATGGCCCACCCCTTGGGCCACCACGGCTTTGGACACCGTGCCGTCCCGCTCGACGGTGATCTTGAGCACTACATCCCCCGCAATCCCCGCCGTCACGGCCCCCGGAGGATAGCGGGGATCGACGTGGCGCATCAGGCGCGGGAAGGTGACCTTGGGCGGCGGCGCGTCCGGCTTTCTTGGCGGCACCAAGATGGCACCTGACGCACCCCGGGGCGCGGCACCTCGATCAGAACCCTCAACCTCGTCATCGGCGTGAGCGGTGGTGGCCAATAGCACCGCAGCCGTTAGCAATCCGACGCTCGCGTGGGACCATCGAGGGGTTTGCATCGCTCTGATCTAGGGTTTGCTTACCTAGAGCACGAGACGATAGCCGACGCCACGGACGGTCAGCAAGAAGGCAGGGGTGGCCGGGTTGTCTTCCAGCTTGGTCCGGAGCTGGCCGATGAAGTTGTCGATCGTCCGGAACGTACCGTGGTGCTCAGGGCCCCAAACGGCCTCGAAAATTTGCTTACGACTCAAGGCGCCGCCCTCGGCGCGGACCAGTATCGATAGGATGTTGAACTCTGTGGCAGTGAGCTCGACGGGGTTGCCCGACTTTTGCGCCTCCCGGGTCGCCGGATCGATCACCACGTTACCAAAGGTCCACTTGGCTTCGGCAATCGGCTGGGAGCGCCGCAAGGCCACGCGCACTCGCGCCATCAGCTCGGGGACGCTGAATGGCTTGGTGACGTAATCCACGGCGCCCAGGTCCAGGCCCATGACCTTGTCGTCATCTACGATCCGAGCGCTGAGCACGATCACCGGAGGGGTCAACCTCTCGGTGTTCATGACGCCAAGCACCTCGTAACCGTTCACCCTGGGGAGCATGATATCCAGGATGACGAGATCCCAGCTCGCCTCGCGGATCAGGTCGAGGCCCGCGGCGCCGTCATCGGCCACCCCCACCTGGTAGCCCTCCCGCTCCAGGCTCATCTTGACCCCGAGCTGAATCGACTCGTCGTCTTCGATGACGAGGACCCTCGCAGCCGCTGGCTCACTGTGCGTCATGATGTCTTTCGTCAGCTCGCGGCCGGCGCCGGTGGAGTGCTCTCGACCTCGAGCAGCGTGTCGTCGTCAGGTAGCGGCACCAGGATGGTGAAGGTGCTCCCTTCGCCTGGGGCGCTGTCTACCTCGACCCGGCCGCGGTGGCCAAGGGCCACATGACGTACGATGGCCAGACCGAGCCCCGAGCCTTCCACGGCCCGGCTGAGTCGCTCGTCGGCGCGGTAGAACTTCTGGAAGATACGGCTGTGCTCCCGCTGGGGAATGCCGATGCCATTGTCGGTCACCGACCAGCTCAGGTGGTGGCCAGCCGTTGTGGCGCGGAGCGTGATGTCCTTCTCATCACCGCTGTACTTCACGGCGTTGGACAACAGGTTCACCAGGGCGTCCACCAGCGCCGCTCGATCGACCAGCACTATCGGCAGCGGTTCGACCAGCTCGGTTTCGATGTCGAGGGTACGGCCGAGCTGAGTGGCGTTGAAAGCCTGTAGCGCTTCGTGCGCCACCTGGGCCGGCCTTTCGGGCTTTAGTTCGTAGGCCCGTCGTCCCGCTTCCATCCGCCCCCAGTCGAGCAGGCGCTCGATGCGCTCGCTTAGCCGGATGGTCTCTTTCTGGAGCACCTGCAGACACAGCTCGTTCTCTGCCGGGTCCTTGTCCGCGCCGCTCTGCAGCATCTCGACGAACATGCGGATCGAGGTGAGTGGCGTGCGCAACTCGTGACTGACCTTGGACACGAAGTCGAGCTGCAGCCGCGACAGATTGGCCTCTCGCCGCAGGAAGACGAGGGCCAGCACTCCGCCGGTCACCAGACAGCCCACCAGGGTCACCACCAGGATGCCAAACAGCAGATTGAGCCGTCCCTGCCAGAACACCAGCATCAAGATGCCGATACAGAGCAGCAGCGCGGTGGGGACGATGACGAGCCAGATCAGCAAGTAGACGATTCGCCGGAAGCCACGCTGGTGGTCCTCCGATCCTGCGACCAAGCCGGAGATCATGGCGGCAGCATAGCAGGCTTCATTCCTGCGCTGGGTCGGCCAGGCTGAGCCATGGTGACGGCGGGCAGAGCCGTACTGAGTGGCCTGGTCGCGTGCTCGACGAGACCGCCGGCGGCGACGCGGTTACTGGTCGATGCTCGGGTTGTCTTCTTCGCCCGAGACGACCGGAGTGGCGGACTGGGACAGGTCGCTCAGGATGTCGAGGTACGAGACCTGCTCGGTGCCCGCCAAGTTGCTGAGGATCGTCCACTGAGAGTCGGCGCCGGTATACCAGGGGGCCGGTTGGGCATTGACGATCATGTCGAGGTACTTGGTGCCCTGGGGGTCGATCTCAGCGCCATTGAGCTCGACACGCCGGTCGACCAGGGTCGAGTCGAGATAAGCAAAGGTGCTGCAGCCATCGAGGAAGTACACCTGATAATGCTGCTCTTTGACTTGCTCTTTGGCCGCCAGCGCCTTGATGTTTTCGCTGAGTCCCGAGTGGCCGCCGTAGGTGATCAAGTCGGCGTCTCGAGACAGGGGGCCGAAGCGCTCATCGAAGTCCGAGCCGATCGACTTGAGCGGGGCGGTGAGCAGCGTGGTGACGATCAGCCGCCCCTCTCCGCCGCCGTAGGTCGGCACGGTCACGGTCAGCGTCCAGTCGTCGAAGATACTGTAGGACGTCGACTCGGTGGTGATCTCCGCCTCTGGGTAGGCGCGCTTGACCTGCTCTTGAAAGTCCAGGTACTCGCGGACGCCGATGTCGCTCTCGTCCTTGCTCCAGGCCCCATCGGTGCCATGCACGATGACCGCCCGAAACTCGCCGTCGTCCCAGAAACGCTCGAACTCAGGGCGCTTGTCGGTGGTGACGTCAGGGCTCATGGCCACGGCGGCGACGGTGTCGACGATGTGGGCCTCGTCCATCTCACAACCTGTGGTGACAGGCTCGAAGTCGTACCAGAGGGTGTCGGCGCCGTATTTCGCTTTGCCGCAGGTGCCGGCGTATTGGTTGTTGAACGCAGAGAGCCCCTCGTCATCCACCCGCAGCGGAACCACCACCTGGTAGCTCTCCGGAACAGCTCGCCACTTGGGCCAGGCGACCGGCAGCTTGGCGTCGTAGGTGGTGATCACCAGGTCATCGCCGTGGGCTTCGGTTTGAAGGTTGTCCAGCTTGACGAAGCCGAACTGGCCATGGCCGCCGTGCACCTTGTCGAGCTCACCGGACAAGTAGAACAGCTGGGTCACGATCTGTTTGCGCTGCTGGGCCGCACCATCCGTTGCCGGGCCGACCACCCGTCCGCTGAAGCTCAACTCCAGGAAGATGGCCGACGTGCTGGTGAGGTCCGACTCTTGGGGAGCCACGGTCTGGTCGACGACGCAGCCCGTGGTGCAAGCCGCCGCAAGGGAGCCAATGGCGAGGAGCTTCTTCATGTCGGTCGATGTAGGCAAATACCATGCCCTGTGTGCCGACAAGTCATTCCGCACCTTTGGCCCCCAGGGGACCAACCGATGATCCAGCGCGCTGGATCTCCGTTACGACGACTTGTCAGCTCTGCTGGCAGGTGCCGTCAGGCAAACAGACTCCCGTGTCGCCCGGATCGTCGCAGCCATAGACGGTGGCTTCCGAGTCCGAGCAATCGGGATCGACGGCGCCGCACGCGCAGTCGCAGCCGTCGGTAGCACCGTAATAGGCTGGCTCGCAGGTCCAGCCGTCAGGAATGCAGGTGCCGTAATCCAGGTTGCAGGTGGTGCCGCTGGTGCAGCCTGTGACAGGCGCGTTGGCGATCTCGCAGTCCGGATCGTAGACGCCACAATCACAGTTGCAGGTGGTGCCGTCGTCGAAGGCATTGGCGTCACAAGTCCAGGCGGTCGGCAGCCCCTCGCACTCGAACTGGGTGCTACAGGTTTGCCCCTCGTGGCAGGGGTAGATTGGGATTTCCGCAATGTCGCAATCCGGATCGGCGGCGCCACACTCACAGTCGCAGTAGTCCTCGGCGCCGGCGTCGTAGTAGCTCGGATCGCACTCCCAACCTGTCACCGGTGGCTGGACGTCGAAGCTCAGGTTGGTGACGTGCAAGCACTGTCCGTCAGGCACCGGCGTCGACTCGCCGGTCTCGCTGTCGATGGTGATTTCGACCAGGGTCACGTCAGTGAGGCTGCCTGCGATGTAGTAGGGCGAGGTGGTGCCCAGATCGAGCGTGCCCGATTGCTGGAAAAAGATCCGCGCCGGATCTCCTTCCGCCGGTTGGTCCTCGATGACGAGCAAGCAGGCCATGCAGGTGGCGTAGTTGGCCTCTTCCCCGGCACCGAGATCGAAGGTTCCCGTCAGCTCGGGATCGTAGGCTTGGAACAAAAGGGAGTCCTCATCCGCCCCGCCCAGGGCCGGATTGGTCGCCCCGCCGTAGTAGAAAGGCGTACCGAACATGCCTGCGCCCTGATAGGCGAAGTCGTCGGTCGTCACTTCGATGCAGCCGCTATCGCCACCGCCGGTGCCGCTGGCGCTGCCCCCCACGCCGCCACCGCTGGTGGACGTGCTGGTGGACGTGGAGCCCCCCTCACCCCCGTCGGCGCTGTCGTTACCACACCCCACCGCCACCAAGCCGCCAAGAGCGAGCACTGCCAAGGAACCAACCATCAATCGTCGCATCAAATACCTCCGCTCGGGGGACACGTTTCCAGAACCGGGCAGTATGCACACAGTGTGCCGCTCCGTCGTCTAAGGTGTTCAAAGGTGCGACACTGGCGGGCGCTCTTGGTTTTCAGCTAGTTGGCCATTTCGGGCGGAATTCGAGTGCTTGTCGGTCCCGCTGGAAACTGGGGACTGGGATATCCATGGTGGATCGCTAACTCGGCCAGGATGGCCTGTCGGGGAGTGCCAGGCGTCCTTGGGTTGAATTCGCCGGCCAGCGTCTCGACAATGCTCCGACAGGAGGGACGAGATCATGTTCGATGCCCTGATGAGCGATGAGGACCGGCAGCTGCGCGACGAGGTGCGGCGTTTCGTGGCCGAGTCCGTGCCCCGCGAGTTGGTGCGGGATATGGACGCTGAGAAGATCCACTACCCGCGCAGCTACGTCGAAGACTTGGGGAAGCAGAACCTCCTCGGGTTGCGCTTTCCAACCCAGTGGGGTGGTCGCGGCTTGCCGTGGACGAGTGAGATCATCGCTCTGGAGGAGATTGGGGTGCTCGGAGGGTCACTGGCCTGCCTGTTCAGCCTGCCCTCGATTGTGGGCGAGGCGATCTCACGATTCGGGTCGGATGCTCAGCGGGAGCGCTACCTGAAACCCATGCTGGCTGGGAACAAGACATGCGCCGAGGCACTCACTGAGCCTCGCGGCGGCTCGGATTTCTTTGGGGCCACTTGTGAGGCCAAACGAGAGGGGGACCACTATCTGCTCAAAGGGCAGAAACGCTTTGTGGTGGGTGCCGAGGGGGCGGACTTCTTTCTGGTCTACGCGCGCACCAGCGACGACGCCGATCCCCACAAACGGATCAGCGTGCTGCTCGTCGACCGCGCTGAGGGCGTCGAGGTCAAACACGTCTATGGTTTGATGGGCACCCGCGGGGGTGGGGCAGGGCGGTTGCTCTTCCGCGGCGCAACGGTTCCGGTCGAAAACCGCATCGGCGAGGAAGGGGACGGAGCGGCGATCTTCAATCGCATGATGATCCCCGAGCGAATGACCAGCGCAGCCGGCTCTCTGGGGACCGCCCGCGCTGCTCTCGAGGTTGCCACTCGCTATTCGACCAAGCGCAAGGCCTTCGGCAAGACCATCAATCGCTTTCAGGCGGTGAGCTTTCGGGTCGCCGACTCGATCGCTCAGCTCGATGCCGCCCGCGCTCTGGTCTATGCGGCCGCCCGGTCGGTGGACGCCGATCAGGATGCTCGCCGCATCGTGAGTGAGGCCAAGAAGGTGGCCACCGAAGGGGGCTGGGAGATCATCAACCACGCCATGCAGATCATGGGCGGCATTGGTTATACCAACGTCTATCCTGTCGAGCGGCTCTTGCGTGATGCTCGGCTGAGCATGATCTGGACCGGTACCAGCGAGATCATGAACCTGCTCATTCAGCACGAATATTACCGCGAGCTGATGGGTGAGAAGGCGACCAAGCGGGACGTCGAGGCCGACGCGCTCCATGGCGACGACGGTGAAGAGAAGATCTATGAGTAGCCAGTTCCTGGCCCGATCGCTCGCTTTCGTTCGCTTTCGCTCACGGTTTGGGGTCCCGACGGACGCGTTGCGCCCGTCACCCCTGCACGTGCTGCGGTCTCGCGCGCTGTGGATCCCAGAAACGCGATCAGCGCGAGCAGGCGTCGGCTTGGGGTGACTCGAAGTTGAGCACGCCGACTTGATGCCGCAGAGCGACTCTACCAGATCACCGAAGTCCTCCAAGTGGCCCAGCCTTCACGGTCCCAGGGGTCCGGGCGGCTCGATCTCGGTGGACATCACCTGGCACTCGCCCAGCTCGGGCCCACAGCCGCATCGGTTGCCGCCGTTGTCATTCAATGCCCCGGTGAAGCTCTCCGCGTCCTGGCTGTTCAGGTAGATGGGGCTGCACTCCATCGACGAGTCTTGGAGCGCGATGGTGCCCCCATGGGTGTGAACGGCCGCGCGGGCGCTGTTCGCGACACGGCAGTGCTTTACTGTGGCGGTGGCTGCGCCCGCGGGCTGCCAAACGACCACCAGTCCATCGCCGAGCACCCCATCCCATGCTGGCGTGTCCTCGATGAGGGTGTCGGTGATCTCGACTTGGACGTGGCCGGCCACCATGATGCCGACCTCCTGGTTGTGGCGCAGGGCGAGGGCGTGCACGGTGCTGGTCGACAGCTCGGGGCGCTCGTTCTGCAGCTGCAGTCCCCGACCTGCCCGAAAGCCCAGTCCCCCTCCGTAGGTGTCATGGATCTCGGTCAGCTCGATCGCTACCTCGGAATTGGCTACATAGATGCCCATCACATGGCTGCCGCGGATGTGGCTCTGTCGGATAGTGCCCGACGACGGCACCCCGTCGCCGTAGTCTTCGACTAGATCGACGCCACTGCCGATGCCCTCGTCAGTGCCTTCCGGTGCGGTGTCTCGCACCGTGGTGAGCTCCATCAACAGGGTGCCTCCCTCCACGGCGATCCCTGACCGGGTGTTGCCGGCCAACTCGGAGCCGATGACGCTGACCGCTGGGCTCGTCCCCGCGTCGTGGAAGGCGAGGATGCCGATGCCCCCCTCCCCGCTCGACAGTGGATGGGTGAAACGGCTCACACTGTCGACCACGGTCAGATGCCCGCCGTTGCCCTGGATCCCCACCCAGTAGTTGTGCTCGACCAAACAGCGGGTCAGCGAAACGTGGGCGCCCCGTTGGGATGAGACGCCCACGCCGTCCTGGAGGGCTCCGGTGGCGATCCCCTCGCGAACCACCGACTGCTCGATGGCCAGGGTGGTCTGCGGTCCGTCGGCGATCACCGCGGAGCGACCGTTGTGCGACAGGAGACTGGACCGGAGCGTGGCGGTGATAGGGCCATCGTCGCCGACCAGCACCAGGCCCGATCGGTTGGCGTGATGAATCCACAGCCTCTCGAGCACCACATCCTCGGCCCCGTGAACGGTCACACCATAGCCGAGACCTGCTACCGCGAGTTGATGGACGGACGAGCCCGAGACGGCTGATCCAGCGAATCGGAGCGCGGTGGAGTCTGCGAGGTAGGACAGCTGGACGAGATCGGGGCAGCGGCCCCAAAGGGCGACCGGCTTTTCCTCGATAACTACGCCCTCGACGTATTGTCCCGCTGCGACGGCCACCATCCCACCAGGCGGTGCGGCGTCGATGGCGCTCTGAATGGTGGTCCATGGGTGTTCGGCCGTGCCGTCGCTGCTGCCTTGGTAGGCGCCGTCGACATATTGGGTCTGTCCGTCGACAGGCAGGTTGCCCCAGGGACCGGATCCACAGTCTGCAATGGGTCGGCAGGTTGTTTCCCCAGGGACCGCCATCAGGCCAGGATCGCAGAGATCTGCAGGTAGCACGGCAGTACAGCCGCCGAGTCCGTCGGCCACGAAGCCCTCGGCGCAGGCGTCAGGGGGCACGCCGGCTGCCAGACAGCTGCCGTCCTCGAGGGTCATTTCGCCAGGTGGGCAGGGGCTGCCCGAGTCAGGTGGTGGGGTCGGTGAGGTTTCGTTGCCGCCGCACCCGGTGATCAGGAACAGCTGGGTGAGGGGGACCCCTAGCCACCGCCGAAAGGCAATGAACCCAGCGGCCAGTCGGCGCAAGCCCATGCCTTAGCATACCAGGGACCGTCGCCTGGCCAGAGTGCTTGGCGAGGCTTGCTGTGGCCCAGGGACGAGGCGCCGAGGCTTGGGGATGCGCCCCGCCGGCAGCTGGTGCTGAGCTGGACGAGTCGTGGCTCAGGGATCACCTGAGGCCGTCGCTCAATGTGACACCGCCACGGGCAGGTGTTGAAGCGGCTGATGGGGTAGGTGAGCGTCTAGGGTTCTTGGTGGTGGCTCAACCTGCTACGAGCGCGAGTCCGAGCTTGCCGGCTGCTGCTTGCGGACCCGTGTCGCAACGAACACGAGAGTCACCAGCACCGCGAATCCAACCAACAGGGAAGCGGCGCTGGCGGTAAGCCCTGCCAATATGAAGGCGATCAGTGCGGCGCTGCCGGTGAGCAGCGCGTAGGGCAACTGCGTGTTGACGTGATCGGCATGTTTGCAGCCAGTCGCCATGGAGGAGAGGATCGTGGTGTCCGAGATGGGAGAGGCGTGGTCTCCGAGGATGCCGCCGCTGAGTACCGCGGCGATCGTCACGGGCAGGGGAGCGCCAAGGCTCACCGCCAGCGGGATCGCGATCGGCATGAGAATCGCGAAGGTGCCATAGGATGACCCGGTCGACAGGGAGATCACGGCGCCCATTAC